>DATCYI010000001.1:0-2880 GCA_036570385.1 Acidimicrobiales bacterium
CCGAGCGCCCGGCTCGGCGCCAGCCCGTGCTCCGCCAGCAGCTCCCGGATCCGAGTAGGCGTGTGCGTCACCGCCCCAGCCTCCCAGACCCCCAACAGTTACACCCCACCGCAACAAAACCGACACAACCCACCCACACCCCCCACCACCCCCCATTCCAGCCACCCCCGCACCCCCAGCTCAAAGAGCCAACAACGCAACCGACGCAACGAGGCAACGAGGCAACGAGGCAACGAGGCAACCGAGCGTCAGCCCGAAGCGCTACAGAGCGCAGCGAGTGTGTTCCGCCGGAAGCGCTACAGAGCGCAGCGAGTGTGTTCCGCAGCCGAAGCACCCCCGGCGCAGCCGCTGGGGGTCTGGGGGTCTCCCCCAGATATGAGCCGGAGGGCGGCTCCGCCGCCCCGGAGGCTCACAGCAGCGCGAGCCGAAGGCGAGCACACCTCAATCTCGAGCGAGGCGGCCGCAGGCCGCCGAGCTCGAAACTAATACCCGAGCTTGCGGGCGCAGCTGGGCCACTGGCCCCAGCCGTAGCGGGACTGGAGGATGCGTCCACGCTTGATCTGCTCGGCGCGGCTGGCCTCGTGGGGGTGACCGGCGCCGCCCACCTCCTGCCAGCTCACGAGGGAGAACTGCAGGCCGCCGTAGTAGCCGTTGCCGGTGTTGGCGGCCCAGTTCCCGCCGGACTCGCAGCGGGCGAGCCGGTCCCAGGTGGCGGGGTCGCTCGGGTCACCGGGGCTCGGTGACGTGGCCGCGGCCGGCTGGGGCGGGGCCGTGGTGGTCGTGGGCACCGGTGTCGGGGCGCTGGGGCCGCGCAGGGTGGAGATCTGGCGCTCGGCGGGCTCGGGGTCCGCCGGAGCATCGGTGGTGGTGGTCGTGGCCGGAGCGGCGGTGGTCGTCGTCTCGGCGGGGACCGTGGTGGGAGGCGTGGTGGCCTCGACCTCGACGGTGACGGTGCTGGTGGGCGCGGCGAGGTCGTCGGAGTCGGAGTGGACCTCGGCGCTGGCCACGACGGCCGCTGGGCGGTGGTCGGCCTCGGCGGTGGCGGGGAGGTTGTCGACGACTAGGACCGGCACGGCGGCGACCGTCATCGAGACGGCGATGGCGAGACGGCTGCGGTGGACCCTGGCGATGGGTGCCACCGGGGTGAGGCCGTCGAGCTCGACGACGGCGGAGTCGTCGAGCGCCACCGCCGGGGGAACCGGTCGTTGGCCTGTGCGCTGCGAGCCGGCCATGTGGCGCGGCGCCCTAGATGGGCCTTGGGCGAACATCGGGCGCCGACGTTACGCAGACCCGTAACACGACTGCAAACAACAGCCATGTGATCGGTGTCACCCTGGCGGGTCAGGTCAGGTTCGGCGCGCCAGCGGGTCGGTGATCTGGTAGACGCGCTCAGCGTTGGCCCACGTGGCCTCCGCGATGTCTTCGACAGCGCGCTCCTGGAGCTCGGCGACGCGAGCTCCGACGGCGGTGACCCACGCCGGCTGGTTGCGCTTGCCCCGGTGCGGGACGGGCGCCAGGTACGGGCTGTCGGTCTCGACGAGCAGGGAGTCGATCGGGCACAGCCTGGCGGCGTCGTGGAGATCGGTAGCCGACGGGAACGTCACGATCCCGCTGAACGACAGCATCGCCCCGAGGTCGAGGCAGCGGCGCGCCTCCTCGGGGCCACCGGTGAAGCAGTGGAACACGGTGCGCTCGGGCACCCCCTCGGCGGCGAGGATGTCGAAGGTCTCGGGCCAGGCCTCACGGGTGTGGATGACCAGCGCGAGGTCGTGCTCGCGGGCGAGCGCGATCTGGGCGGCGAACACCTCGGCCTGCACGTCGCGGGGGGAGTGGTCGTAGTGGAAGTCGAGCCCGCACTCCCCCACCGCCACGATCTCTGGTTCGACGAGGAGCGCTTCGAGGCCCCCGATCCCGTCCTTGGCGTCGTGGGGGTGGACCCCGGCGGTGGCCCACACGACTCCGGGGTGGCGGCGGGCCGCGTCGACGTAGCCGGCCGACTGCGCCACGTCGCAGCCCACCGAGATGAGGCGTTCGACGCCGGCCTCGGCTGCAGCGGCGACCTGCTCGTCGGCGCGCACCGGATCGAGGTCGAGGTGGCAGTGGTCGTCGGTCCAGCGCACGGCCCGACGCTACCGGGCGTCCGCTCCGACCTGTCTCCCGGCGGCCAGCTCGATCACCTGGTCGGCCCGCTCGATGACGAGGTGGCGGTGGCTCACCACGAGCAGCGTGGTGCTGGTGTCGGAGGCCAGCAGCTGCTTCCACAGCCGGGCCTCGGTCTCGACGTCGAGCGCGCTCGAGAGGTCGTCGATGACGAGCAGCTCGGGGCGGCGCACGAAGGCCCGTGCGGCGGCGGTGCGCTGGATCTGCCCGCCGGAGAGCCTCACGCCCTTGGCTCCGACCACCGTCTGCATGCCCTCGGGCATCCATGCCACATCGTCGTCGAGGCAGGCCAGGCGCACGGCGTCCTCCAGCCCGGCGGGCTCGACGCCGAGGAGGATGGCATCGGTCAGGGGCTCGCTGAACAGGCGCGGCACCTGGGGCAGGTAGGCCACGCGGGGCGGGACGAGCACCTGGGAGGGATCGTCGATCACCCGCCCGTTCCACTCGATGGCGCCCTCGTCGACGGGAGCGAGCCCGAGCAGGCAGCGCAGCACTGTCGACTTGCCGGCGCCCACAGGCCCGGTGATGACGGTGAGCGAGCCGCGCTCGAGCGTTAGGTCGATGTCGAAGATGCCTCCGCCGGCGGGGTGCGCCGACGTGAGGCCGCGCACCTCTAGGCGCTCGAGGCGCTCATCGCCGGTGCGGGCCGCGGAGCTGCCGACGGGCACCGGCGGGAACGGCCCAGGGCCGTGGCGCAGGGTGGTGGCGGCGGGGAGGGTG
>DATCYI010000002.1:0-2302 GCA_036570385.1 Acidimicrobiales bacterium
CGGCCATGCGCCGGCGCCTGGAGGTGCCCGAGCCGGTCGAGCTGCAGCTCGACGGCACCGCCCGCCTGTCCCCCCGCGCCGATGACACCACCATCGACGCGCTGCTCGGCGTGCCCGTCGCGGGCGCGGGATGGGTCCGGGCCACCAGCAGCGAGCACCTGCCCGGCGACGTGATGTCGCGTGCCTCTGCGGCGCTCGACGGCGATCCCTCCACCGCGTGGACCACTCCCCTGGTCGGGGTCACCGGCCAGTGGTGGGAGGTGGAGCTGGCCCAGCCGACGACGCTCAGCGAGCTGCAGATCGAGCTCGTGGCCGACGACCACCACAGCCTCCCCACCCGTCTCGACGTCGTGGTCGACGGCGGCGAGCCGACCTCGGTCGCCGTCCCGCCGGTCGAGCGCGGCGAGCTGGGCACGACGCGATCGGTCGCGGTCCCCCTGCCGAGCGAGCTGACCGGAACCACCCTCCGGGTGGGGGTCTCCGAGATCGACCCCCGCTCTGCGCCCGACTGGTACACCGGCGACCCCTCGGTCCTCCCCGTCGCCTTCGCCGAGGTGTCGCTGCCCGGCGTCACGCCCGCGCCGCCCCCCACCACGATCGACACCGGTTGCCGCGACGACCTCGTCACCGTCGACGGCGCGCCCCTGCCGGTTCGGGTCAGTGGACGATCCGCCGACGCCAGCGCGGGTCGAGGTCTCGACCTCGAGCGCTGCTCGGCTGTCGCCCTCGACCTCGCAGCCGGGAGCCACGACGTGAGCACCGCATGGGGCCGGGACGTCGGCATCGACGTCGACCGGCTGGTCTTGCGCACCCCCAGGTGGAGCTCGTCCGACGCCTCTGCTGACGACGTGACGCCGATCCCGGTGGAGCTGACCGAGCGAGGCACCACCCGCGCGGCCGGCACGGTCGAGACCGACGGCGAGCCGTTCTGGCTCGTGCTCGACCAGAGCCACAACGAGGGCTGGGAGCTGTCGATCGACGGCGCTCGCGTCGACGGGCCCCACGTGGTCGACGGCACCGCCAACACCTGGCTGGTGGAACCGGAGTCGCCCGGCACGCTCGCGGTGTCGGTGACCTGGACGCCCCAGCGCACCGTGTGGATCGCCATCGTCCTGTCGCTGCTGACGGCCGCCGCGTGCCTCGTCCTGATCGTGCTCGGAGCGCGGCGCTCCGCCCCTGTGCGGCCCCGGCAGGTGCCCGAGCTGGCGCTGCGACCCGCTGGCGGGGCCCGCTGGGGCGTGATCGCAGCCTCGACCCTGATCGTGGGTCTCACCGTGCACCCGCTGCTCGCCCCGGTGCCGCTGCTGATCGGGGCCACGTGGCGCTGGCTGTCGCGGGTGCCCGGCATCGTCCTGCTCCCCGCGGTCGCCCTGTCCGTCGGTGGGGCCCTCGTGACGATCCGCCAGATCGTCGATCCCGAGGAGTTCGACTCGGGCTGGGCCGGCCAGTTCCCCTACGCCCACCTGCTCGCCGCCATCGCCATCCACCTCCTCGTGCTCCTCGTCCACCTCGATCCGGGCCAGAACCCGTCGGGGGACGCGACACCAGGCGAGTCGGCGACCTGATGGATCGTCGCTTCGCGGTCGCCAGCGCGGTCGGCGGGCTGCTCGCGGCGCTGGTGTTCGCGGTGGTGCTCACCGAGGGCACCGCGTCGAACCTGACCGCCTCCCAGCGGGTGGGCGACTTCTACGACGCCCAGGCCCACGCCTGGCTCGACGGCCACTGGCACATCTCCCCCGACGTGCTGGGCATCGAGCGCTTCGAGGCGCGAGGCCAGTCGTACATGTACCAGGGCCCCACGCCCGCCCTGCTGCGGGTCCCCGTGGCTGCGCTGACCCACCGCTTCGACGGCCGGCTGACCCAGCTCTCGATGCTGCTGGCGCTGGGCGTGCTGGTGCTGTTCATCACGAGGCTGCACTGGCGCATCCGCAGCCTGGTGCGAGGCGAGGCACCGGTACCGCGGGGCGAGGCGGCGGCCGTCGCGGTGGCGACCTTCGCGGTGGTCGCCAGCGGCTCGCTCCTGTTCGTGGCCAGCCGGGCGTGGGTGTACCACGAGGCGATCATGTGGGGCGTGGCGCTCACCGTCGGAGCGCTGGAGGGCCTGCTCGTGTGCGCCACCGAGCCCTCTAGGCGCTGGATCGCATGGACAGCGCTGCTCGGCACCCTGGCGGTCAGCGCGCGGGCGTCGGTCGGGCTCGGAGCGGTGGGCGGCACGGCGCTGCTCGTCGCCGGCCAGATCGTGCGCTGGTGGTTGGATCGCCGCACCGGCGAGGCGAACCGCCTCACCCGGCTCGTGGGCCGC
>DATCYI010000003.1:0-21373 GCA_036570385.1 Acidimicrobiales bacterium
CCCGACGGCCACCACCAGCGGCGAGGGCTCGATCAGCGCGGGCGCCGGCACGAAGCGCGGCTCGATGCCGGGCGGGACGACGTGGATCTGGTCGTGCTTGAACCAGGTGCGGGCCAGGAGGTCGCGGCGCGACGACTCCGACAGGGTGGCCACGGGTGTGCCCCGGTAGGCGAGGGGGGCGAGGCGCCGCTCGACGAGGTCGCCCACCCTGGCCGGGCGGGGGGCCAGCACCGACGACCACAGCTCGGTGTGGAGGTGGTGGAGGATGGTAAGCCTCGGTCGCCCTGGGCTCCAGAGGGGGGAGAGGAAGGGCACTCCGTTCCAGACCTCGACGAGCGCATCTGCCGGGCCGTGGCGGCGCAGCGCCTCGCTGGCCGCGGCGCGGGGGAACACGAGGTAACGCCCGGCCCGCCGGATCACCCGGTACCCGCCCCGGCCCGCGATGGCCGGCTGGCCCGGAGCGAAGGACGTGCGCATGGTGACGGCGACGCCGGCGTCGGACCACCGCCGCATGACCTCGTGGATGTGCACCTCGGAGCCGCCGGCCTCGGGATCGTCGAGGTCGCGCCACGCGAGGACGTTGATGGCCCTGATCCCGGCCGCGGCGGCGAGATCCCCGATCTTGTCGATCGGATCGGCGTCGTCGGCGGGAGGTGGGGCGGCGGTGTGGTCCATGGGCGCAGGCCGGCCGTCGGCACGGCGCGGGTCCGAGCGAGCATACGGCCCGGGCCGGTCCCGCCAGCGACTCTGCAGCGTCGTTGACAGCGCTCGCGGCAGGGGGATAAGAAGCGCATCCAATGCCCGCAGCCTCGTCCTCTGCTCCGCGCCTGCGGGGCCCGCAGCGGATGCTCCACATGTGGCGCCTCTTCCGCCGCGAGCAGCAGGACCCGGCGCCGTTCTACCGCTACCTCGCCTCGGAGCTGGTGCGGGACCTGGAGGGCCGCCACGGGCCCCTGGAGGGCCAGCGGCTGCTCGACCTCGGCTGCGGGCCGGGCTGGTACGCGGAGGCCCTGGAGCGCCTCGGAGCGCGGGTGATCGCCATCGACTACGACGGCGACGAGCTGGCCACCTCCGGTGCCCGGCCCAGCGCACCGCTGCTGGCCGACGGCGGCCGGCTGCCCCTGCCCGACGGCTCGATCGACGGGGTCGTCTGCTCCAACCTGCTCGAGCACACCCCCGACACCGAGGCGATCCTCCTCGACATCGCCCGGGTGCTGCGCCCCGGCGGCTGGGCCTACGTCTCCTGGACGAACTGGTACTCGCCGTGGGGCGGCCACGAGATGTCGCCGTGGCACCTGCTCGGCCCCGAGCGCGGGTCGCGCCTCTACGAGCGACGCCACGGTCCGCCCCGGAAGAACCGCTACGGCGAGGGCCTCTTCCCCGTGCACATCGGGCCGACGCTGCGCCTGGTCGAGCGCCTGCCGCAGCTCGAGCTCGAGCGAGCCGAGCCCCGCTACTGGCCCTGGGCCCGCCCGATCATCTTCGTGCCCGGCCTGCGCGAGCTGATCACCTGGAACTGCGTGCTGCGCCTGCGCCGCCGTCCCGACCGCTCCGTCGAGGGAGCGTCCGTGGCGCCGGCGGTGCCGGCGTGACGGCACTCGGCCGACCGCTCGTCATCATCCCGACGTACCAGGAGGCTGGCAACGTCGTTCGGGTCCTCGAGCTGGTCAAGGAGGCCGCCGACGTCCACGTCCTCGTGGTCGACGACGGCAGCCCCGACGGCACAGCCGACCTGGCCGAAGAGGCCGCGGGCCGGCTCGGCGCCATCGACGTGATGCGCCGCCCCGCCAAGGCCGGCCTGGGCTCGGCGTACCGGGCCGGGTTCGCGTGGGGTCTCGAGCGCCAGGCGCCAGTGCTGGTGGAGATGGACGCCGACCTCTCTCACGACCCGTCGGCGCTGCCGAAGCTCATCGCTCCGGCCCTGGCCGGCGACGCCGACCTCGTGATCGGGTCGCGGTACGTCCCCGGCGGGAGCATCCCCGACTGGGCCTGGCACCGGCGTCAGCTGTCGATCTGGGCCAACCGGTACGCGGGGGCGGTGCTGGGCATGCCCGTGCGTGACGCCACCGCCGGCTACCGGGCGTACCGGGCCGAGACGCTGTCGCGGATCGACCTCGAGTCGGTGCGGGCCGACGGCTACGGGTTCCAGATCGAGATGGCCTACCGGGTCCACCGGCTCGGCGGTCGCATCGCCGAGGTCCCGATCTCCTTCGCCGAGCGCGAGGTGGGCACTTCGAAGATGTCGGGCGCGATCATCGTGGAGGCCTTCGCGCTCGTGGCGTGGTGGGGCCTGCGGGACCGCCTGCTGCGCCGCTCGGGGTGAGGGCCCGACTGCCGCACGTCCCCGCCCTCGACGGGCTGCGGGGGGCGGCGGTGCTGGGCGTCGTGGCGTACCACGCTGGTCACCTGCGGGGCGGCTTCCTCGGCGTCGACCTGTTCTTCGTCCTCTCGGGCTTCCTCATCACCTCGCTGCTCCTGGTCGAGCACGAGAGCACGGATCGCATCGCCCTCGGTGCCTTCTGGGGGCGTCGGTTCCGACGCCTCCTGCCGGCGGTGCTGGTGGTCCTCGCCGCGGTGGCGCTCTACGGCGCTCTGGAGCTGCCGGCCAGCGCGCTGGGCGACCTGCGCCGCGACGGGCTCGGCACGCTCGCCTACGTCGCCAACTGGGTGTCGATCAGCGCCGGCAGCGACTACTGGAGCGCCTTCGCGTCGCCGTCGCTGCTCGAGCACGCGTGGAGCCTGGCCATCGAGGAGCAGTTCTACGTCGTCTGGCCCCTCTTGGCGGCGGTCGGCCTGCGCGCCACCCACGGCCGCCGTGGCCCCTTGATGGCGGCCACCGCGGTCATGGCCGTCGCGTCGCTGCTGACGCTCTGGTGGCATCACGACCCCGGTGGCGACACGAGTCGGGCGTACTACGGGACCGATTCGCGGGCGGCGGCGATCCTCTACGGGGCGCTCGTGGCGCTGGCGCTGACCGGCCGTCCCCGACGTCGCGACGATCCCGTCGAGCGCGTGCTCGCGCTCGCGGCCATGCCGGCGACGGTCGTGCTGGCGGTGCTCTGGACGACGAGCACTGGCACGTCGGACTCGCTGTACGGCTGGGGTCTTCCGGTGGCCGGGCTGAGCGCCGCGGTGGTCATCGCCGGCGTGAGCGGACCCGGTGCGCGGGGCCTGCTGGGCCGGGCGCTGTCAGTGCCTCCGCTGCGATGGTTCGGCACCATCAGCTACGGGCTGTACCTCTGGCACTGGCCGGTGTTCGTGGTGCTCGACGCGGAGGCCACAGGTCTCGACGGCTGGGCGCTAACGGGGATGCGGGTCGCGGTCAGCGTCGCGATCGCCGTGGTGTCGCTGCACCTGGTCGAGCAGCCCGTGCGCAGCGGTCGGCTGCCTCGCCCCGCGTGGCGCCTCGGGGCACCGCTGGCGGGTGCCGCTGTCGCGGTGGCGCTGGTCGCGGCCACCTCGGGCGCTGTCGACGAGGCCGGTGACGTGGGGGAGCGCGTTGCCGTGCCGATCGATCCCGAGCTGTCGGCGACCGGCGGGTCGATCATGATCCTCGGCGACTCCGAGGCGCTGATCCTCGCGATGAGCTCGCCGCCCGAGGTGGCGGGTCGTGCCCTGGGAGGCGACGCCGCCCTCGGCTGCGGGATCGGGCCCGGCCTGGGTTCGGTCGGCGGGCTGCCGGCGGCGGCGGACGGCCCGTCCTGCACCGACCTCATCGACGAATGGGTGGAGCTCATCGAGACCGACGACCCGGAGGTGGTCCTGCTCCACACCGGCGCGACAGAGGTGCTCGACCGGGACATCGACGGTCGGATCGTCCGGTTCGGTGGGCCGGAGTGGGACGACGTCACCCGCAGGCACCTCGAGGTGGTGCTCGATCGGCTCGGATCGACCGGGGCGAGGGTGATCGCGCTGACGGCACCGTGCTTCGCCCCGTCGGGCGAGGGCGGCGGTCCCGTCGATCGGGGCGATCCCCTGCGGGTGTCGCGCTGGAACGAGCTGCTGCGAGAAGCGGCCCAGCAGGCGGGGGCGACGGTCATCGACTACGGGGCGATGCTGTGCCCGGGCGGCAGCTACGTCGAGGAGCTCGAGGGCATCACGATGCGCGCGGACGGTGTCCACCTGACGACGGACGGCGCCGCGCTGGTGTGGGACTGGCTCAGTCCGGTGCTGGCTCGGGAGCTGGGCGAGCCCTGAGGGCCGGCACAGAGCTGACCAGCGCCGCGGCCAGGGCGATGAACACGACGTCGGCTCCCACCCGGAAGCGCTGGTTCCCGTAGGTGACCGCCGCGGTGCCCACCGCGGTGATGATCGGGACCGCCATGACGGCGAGAGCAGCGCGCTCTCGTCGGGCCACCACGAGCGCGCCCCCAGCCGCCAGCGGGATGAGAGCCCAGGTGACGTAGGCGCCGAGCCGCTCCGCACCGGGGTCGCGGGCCTCGAACCCGGCCAGGGTCGTCTGCTGCTCCAGGTCCCACACGCCGAAGAGGCGGGCCACACGGATCGCCGCGACCCGCGGCATCTCCCCGAGGTGGTCGCGGGCGTACTCGATCGCGTCGGCTCGGATCTCGGCTGCCCCCTCCGCTTCATCGAGGCCGCGGTCGAACCCGTAGCCGTAGAAGCACTGCTCGTTGAGCCTCCAAGAGCCGACCCAGGGGCCGTCGAAGGTCTCATCGCAGTACGAGCCGGCCAGCACCGACCCGAGGTTGTTCGACATGACCAGGCCGTCGAACACGACGGCGTTGCGGATCAACCACGGCGCCATCACGGCCAGAGCCGTGCCGGCGACCGCGCCGCCGATCGCGACCGGGCGCTCGACCTTGCGGACGACCAGCACGATGAGGACCACGAGGAGGCAGCCCGCGAGCAGGAGCGCGCCCTCCCCGCGCAGCAGCGCGGCAGCGCCACCGAGCGCACCGAGGACCACGGCAGGGCGCACGCCCGGTCGATCGAGGAGCTTCAGCGAAGCGAGGAGCACCGCCGCTGTGAGCAGTGCTCCGACGCCCTCGGTCATGAGCGATGCGTCGGCGCCGATGAGCATCGGGTGCAGCGCAGCGCAAGCCGCTGCGGCCAGCCCGGCCCACTGGCCGGCCAGGCGCTTGGCGAGGAGCGCCACGAGGAAGACCGTGACGCCGCCGAGGATGCTGAGCACCACGCGGTGCCCGAGGATGGTGTCGATCCCGACCAGGGACGGCACGGCCAGGATGATCGGCAGGAGCGGGGGGAACTCGGCGGTCGGCGTGCGGGTGCCGTCGAAGAGGAGCTCGTAGGGACGCAGGTACCCCTCGCCCGCGGCGAGGTTCTTGCCCAGCAGGTGGTAGTACCCGGCGTCGCTGATCTCCTGGATCGGCGGCTCGATGCCGAACAGGAACCACAGCCGCACGCCGATGCCCGCTGCGCAGATCGCACCTACGACGGCGTTCCAGCGACGCGTGCTCATCGTCACCGGGCCCCACCGGCGATGGCCGAGGCCACTGCGTCGCCGAGCCAGTCGCGCGCCAGCGCGAAGGACGACTCCTCGGTGAAGTGGGTGCGGTCGGGGCGCAGGCCGTCGTCGTCGAGGCGACCCGGGATGCTCGCGAGGTGGCCGGCCAGGTCGACGACCACCACGTCGTCAGGACGCTCGGCGGCCGCCTCCTTGACGAGGCGGTTCCAGAGCTCGTAGCGCGCCGCCTCGTCGGCGTCGGCGTCGACGAGGCGCGGGGAGGTGAGCCAGACCACCCGCTCGGCCTTCGTCAGGAGGAGATCGTTGGCGGCCGCGAGGCTGGATCGCATCGTGGCGGCGGCCTCGGGATCGGCGGGTTCGAGGTACTCGTTGGCCCCCGGTGGGCGCCACGGCAGGAGGTCGAAGTTGCCCGCCTGGATCACCACCGCGTCAGGGTCGGTCTCGGCCAGGCGGTCGGGCCAGGCGACGGCGGGAGCGCAGCCGTCGGCCACCTCGACGACCTGATCGCCGAGCAGGCGCGTGCCGCCCGGCACCAGCGGGCACCCGGGTGACGTCACCCCGGCGATCGGCACCCAGCGGCCTGTCTCCTGGGCCCAGCGGGTCAGCCCGGTGCCCGTCAGCAAGGCGGTGGAGTCGCCGTAGATCGCGACACGCGGGCTGGGCTGACCGCTCGGCGGAGCTGTGGCAGGGGGCCGGGAGACGGCCTCGTCGAGGTGCTCCTGTGCGGAGGCGAAGTCGACTGGCGCGGGGTCGGCGAGGCCCGGCACGACGAAGGCTCCCACCGCGAGCACGGATGCGGTCGCCGCCATGCTGAGCCGCGCCCGCGGGGCGCTCAGCACACGCCCCGTCCGGATCGGCTGCTCGAGCAGCCGGTACGACACCTCTGTGAGGCCGAGCACGGCCGCGATGCGAAGTGCGTGCAGCAGAGGTCCCTCGACCCCGACGCGGTCCTCGGTCATCAGCAGGAAGATCGGCCAGTGGTACAGGTAGGCCCCGTAGGAGCGCGTTCCCAGCCACCGGAGCGGCGCGGCAGACAGCGCCGAGGCCAGCGGGCCCGGCGCCTGGATCGCCCACAGGGCGAGGCAGGTGGTGAGGGCGTGGGCCAGGAGCCCGCCGCGGTAGAGGCCGGGGTCGGTCTGGTCGACGACCGCCCACGAGAAGACCAGGGCGGCGAGCGCGGCGGGCCCGACCAGCCGTCGAACGAACGCCGGTGGTCGGCTGGGCCGCGCGTGCAGGGCGACGGCGAGGAGCACGCCGGCGAGGAGCTCGACCGCCCGCACGTCCGTTCCGTAGTAGGCCCGGTCGAGGTCGCCGTCGGCGAGCAGGACGCCGGCCACCACCGAGGCCGCAGCCAGGACGAGGACGCCGGTCGCCAGGGCGCGGGTGCCCCGGCGGGCGAGCACCGTCACGATCAGCGGGATGACCAGGTAGAGCTGCTCCTCGATGGCCAGGGACCACATGTGGAGCAGAGGAGACGGCACCGCGAACAGCTCGGCGTACGACCGCCCGTCGATGACGAAGCGCCAGTTGGCGACGTAGCCGACGGTGGCCAGAGCGTCGCCCCGCAGCGTCGCGGTGCTCGTCGCGTCGCCGATGACCAGCCCGACCGCCAGCGCCAGGGCGACGCCGGCGTAGGCGGCCGGCAGGAGGCGGCGGGCGCGGCGGGACCAGAAGCGAGCGAGGTCGATCCCCCCGCGCGAAGCTCGCTCCGCGAGGAGGAGGCGCGTGATCAGGAACCCGGAGAGGGTGAAGAACAGCGATACGCCGAGGAAGCCGCCGCCGGCGAGGTCGAGCTCGCTGTGGAACGCGAGGACGCCGACCAGTGCCAGTGCCCGCAGCCCATCGAGGGCGGGCAGGTACCGGAGGCCGGTGCTCACCCCCGTGGGGCGGTGGCGGCCTTCGGGAGCACGGGGGCGTCACGGCCGGTGCCCCGCTGGCCGGACCCCTCTGTGGACTCCTCGTGGTACTCGGCGTCGACGTTCACGTCCCAGATGTCGTGATCGGCACCGAAGATGTTCTCGACCGTCAGCATGGCCGTGTACATCGAGTGGTCCTGGTTGTTGTAGCGGTGCATGCCATTGCGCCCGATGGGGTGGACGTTCGGCGCGTGCGACTCCAACCAGCGCCGGAGCACGTCGACGTTGGCCTTGTAGTCCTCGTCGTAGGTCGGGTACGCCTTCGGCATCCGCACCACGTAGCCGGCCTCGACGTCGACGGCGTTCATGAGGCCGAGCTCCTCGAGCTCAGCCTTGCCCTTCTCGATCAGCTCCTCGTCGGAGGCAGACCACCACTCGTCTCCCTCGACCACCGTGTACTCGAGGCCGAGCACGTTGCGACCGTCCTTCACGAGGTAGGGAGACCACGAGCCGAAGTTCTGCACCCGCATGGTCTTCACGCCCGGATCGTGGATGTAGATCCAGTTGTCGTCCCAGGCCACCTTGCCCTCGGGCACGACGAGGGCGACGGAGAGGAAGTCGCGGAACGACAGGTCGTCGGCGGCGGCGAGCACCTCTGCGGGCGGCTGGGGATCCATGGCGCGCAGCAGGTGCGGGAACGGCATCGACGAGATCACGTGGTCGACGGGCACCGTGCTGGTGGCGCCGGAGGCGTCGGTGCTGGTGACCGAGACGGCCTTGCCGTCGCGGTGGGCGATCGAGGTGACCTTCGAGCGCAGCACCACCTTGGAGCCCTGGGCCTCGACCAGCTCGTGGCAGCGCTCCCACATCATCCCGGGCCCGTACTTGGGGTACTGGAACTGCTCGATCAGGCTGGTGACCTGCTTCGACTTGTCCTTGCGGGCCCCGGCCAGCTTGGCCCGGATCGGCTCCCACACCGCGCTCCAGAGCGACATGCCCTTGATCCGCTGGGCGCCCCAGTCGGCCGACATGTCCGCCGGCGGCACGCCCCACACCTTCTCGCTGTAGGTCTTGAAGAAGTGCTGGTACAGGCGCCAGCCGTAGTTCTTGGCGATGTAGCCCTCGAGCGTCGTGAGGTCCTTCGGCGGGCTGACCCGCACCCAGAGGAACGACAGCCCGCAGCGGACCGCCTCGATCGGGCCCAGGTTCTTCAGGGCGTTGCCGACCTTGATCGGGTAGTCGTAGAACTTGCCGCCGTAGTAGATCCGGCTCGACCGGGGGCGCAGCATGAAGTCCTCGTCGGGGAGGATCTCGTGCCACAGCGCCTCGACCTCGGGCACCTTCGTGAAGAAGCGGTGGCCGCCGATGTCGAAGCGGTAGCCATCGGCCACGACCGTGCGGCTGATGCCACCGACCACGTCGTCGGACTCCAAGACGGTGGCGGTGGCGCCCCGCTTGCCCAGCTCGTAGGCGGCCGTGAGCCCGGCCGGGCCGGCACCGATCACGACGACCGACCCGACGTCTGCGGGGTTGGTGTCCGGGGCGGTGCTGGTGGGGTCAGAAGAGGTCAAGGGTCCGTCCAGGAAGCGGTGACATGAACCCGGGGAGCGTACCTGCGGCGCTCCGCCGACGGACGAATCGACGGGCGGGTCGACAGGGGGCGTCCAGATGGAGTGATCTATGCCGCCATGCCGCCCGTCACCGCTGTGGAACCGCGTCCCTGCCTGAGCGTGGTGATGCCCGCCTTCAACGAGGAGGCGACGCTCACCACCTCGGCCAAGCGGGTGCTGGAGTCGCCCTGGTGCGCGGAGCTCCTGATCGTCGACGACGGCTCCACCGACGCCACCCTGGTGGCCGCACGCGACGTCGCCGCCGGCGACCCGCGGGTGAGGGTCATCGAGCAGGGCACGAACAGGGGCAAGGGGGCCGCGCTGCGGCGGGGCTTCGCCGAGGCGACCGCTGAGATCGTGATCGTCCAGGACGCCGACCTCGAGTACGACCCGGGCGAGTTCGGCACGGTGGTGGGTCCGATCGTGGCCGGCGCCGCCGACGTCGTGTTCGGCTCCCGCTTCACGTCGGGCGGTCCGCACCGGGTCCTCTACTACTGGCACTACCTCGGAAACCGCCTGCTCACGACGCTGTCCAACGCCTTCACCAACCTCAACCTCACGGACATGGAGACCTGCTACAAGGCCTTCCGCCGTGAGGTGATCCAGTCGCTGGACCTGGAGGAGGACCGCTTCGGCTTCGAGCCGGAGGTGACCGCGAAGCTGGCTCGCCAGGACCTGCGCATCTACGAGGTGGGGATCTCCTATGCCGGGCGCACCTACGCCGAGGGCAAGAAGATCGGCTGGCGCGACGGCGTGCGCGCCCTCGTGTGCATCCTGCGCTACTCGCGGATCGGTGAGCGGCTACGCCGCTCGCCGCGATGACCGCGCTCAACTCGGTGGGCACGTCGGGCTCGCGGCGCAGCCTGCTGCTGGCCGCGGTGGCCGGCCTGGTCGTGATCGGTTCGGTGGCCCGCTTCCTCACCGGCTCGCCGCTGTGGCTCGACGAGGCCCTGTCCGTGAACATCGCCTCGCTGCCCCTCGGCGACATCGAGGGAGCCCTGCGGCGTGACGGCCACCCGCCGCTCTACTACTGGCTGCTGCACGGGTGGATGGAGGTCTTCGGCGACGGCGACCGGGCAGCCCGTGCCCTGTCGGGCGTGATCTCCCTCGCCACGCTGCCGCTGATCTGGGCCATCGGCCGGCGCGTCGAGGGGGCACGAGCGGCCCGGTTCGCGCTGCTCGTGGCCGCCCTCTCGCCCTACGCGATCCGCTACGCCTCCGAGGCCCGGATGTACGCGCTGGTGATGCTCCTGGTGGCCGCCGGCTACCTGCTCTACCGGCGCGTCGTCGAAGGCCCGAGGGTCCTCGACACCGTCCTGCTGGCGGTGACGGTCGGTGCGCTGCTGTGGACCCACTACTGGAGCGCCTACCTCCTGGCGGTCGTCGGGGTCGCTCTGCTCGTCCACTGGTGGCGGGCGCCCGAGGAGCGGCGGGCAACGGGAGCGGTGATCGTCGCCTTCGGTGCCGGGCTGGTCAGCTTCTTGCCCTGGTTGCCGGCGTTCCTCGACCAGGCCGCTCACACCGGCACGCCGTGGGGGAGGCCCGCTCGGCCCACCCAGGTGCTGAGCGAGACGATCCAGGATCTCGGTGGCGGGCCGTTCCCCGAGGGGCACCTCTACGGCATCGTGGCCGTGGTCCTCGTCCTGCTCGCCGCGCTCGTGCACGCGGCGTCCGATACGACCGGGCGGGTCGAGCTGGCCGGAAGCCTCCACCCCCGGCTGCGTCGGGAGCTGACTGCGGTGGCCGGCACGCTCCTGCTCGGCACGGCCATCGGCTACCTGACGAACGGGAGCTTCGCCTCGCGCTACGCCGCCGTGGTCGTGCCCTTGATCCTCGTCGCCATCGGCGTCGGCATGAGCCTGCTCCCGAAGGGCTGGATCCGCTGGGGTCTCGTGCTCGGCCTGGTGACGACGGGCCTCGTGGGCACCTACGAGGTCGTCTCCACCGATCGCAGCCAGGCCGAGGAGCTGGCCGCCGAGATCGCCGCGGAAGCCGGTCCCGCTGACGTCGTGGTGGTCTGTCCCGACCAGCTCGGTCCCAGCCTCGACCGGGCCCTGTCCGGCTCCGTGGTCGAGTCGTCGATCGTGCCCTATCCCACCGCCGGCGACCCCCGCTTCGTCGACTGGCGCGACTACGAGGAGCGCAACGACGCCGCCGACCCCGCAGCGTTCGCGGCAGGGGTCCTCGACCAGGTGGGCGAGGGCGGCGCTGTGTGGATGGTGTGGAACGGCACCTACCGGACCTTCGAGGACCACTGCGAGGCCATCATCAGCCACCTCGGGGCAACCCTCGCCCCCGAGGTCGTGCTGCCCGCCGGCGACCAGTTCGAGCGGGCCGACCTGTTCGTGTTCCGGTGATGCGCGCCGAGGGATCCGGGGCGCGCGACGCTGGGGCCATGGATGGCGTCGAGCCCGGTGAGCCCTTTGCCTGCCCCCGCTGCGAAGCGGAGGTGACCACCCGCTTCTATGGACCGTGCGACGGGTGTCGGACGGAGCTGCGGCGCCTGCACGGCACGGAGGGCCGGGAGGTCGAGCGCGAGGGCTTCGTCCCCGCCATGCACGTCACCCCCAACGCGGTGGCGCTGAAGGACTAGGGCGCGGACCGATGGATCAGCGCTGGGCGATCGGCTGGATCGCCTGGCGGGCGCCGTACTTCGGGGCGCTGATGCCCGACGCCTCGAGGAGCACGCAGACCCTGCCTCGGTGACCCGCGAACGGCTCGAGGAGCTCGAGCATCCGGCTGTCGCTGCCTCGGTGCTCGGAGGCGAGCGCCCAGGCAACGATGTTCTTGAGGTGGAAGTCGCCGACGCTGACTGCGTCGGCGTCGCCCACCACCACCCGAGAGACCTCGGCGGACGTCCACTGGCCGATCCCCGGGATCGCCTCTAGGCGGGCGCGCAGCTCGGCGGCGGGCAGCGTGGCGGCGGCCTGGAGGCGCGGGGCGTGGGTGGCCACGCGCTTGATGGCGTCGGCTCGCTTCTTCTCGACGCCGATCACGTGCAGGTCGTAGTAGCCGAGCTCCGAGATGGCGCCGGGGGAGGGGGGCACCAGCAGCCCCCCGGGCCCGGGGGCCGGCTCGCCCCAGCGCTCCACCAGCAGCCTGTAGGCCCGCTTGGCTTCGAACGCCGTGACCCGCTGGCTGAGCACGGCCGGCAGCAGGGCCGAGAGCACCTCACCGCTGCGGGGGAGCCTGAGCCCGTCGGAGCGCTTGTGCAGGCCGCGTACGACAGCATGCTGGGGGTCGAACCCGATCCGGTCGTCGAGGAGGCCCAGCATGGCCGGTGCCTGCTCGAGCGCCCACTCGGCTCCGTCGCCCCAGGCCTCGACCTCGATGACGTCTCCGGCCAGCTGAGCTCGCAGGGTCGCCGGACCCATCGGGGTTCGAGAAGCGCGCATGACGGCGTCGTCGCGCACGACGATGGTCGGGTCGGCGCGGCCGAGGCGCAGGAGGCGCATGCTCTTACCGAGGTGGACGGCGAACGGAAGGGTGATCGTTCGCCGAGCCATAGGGGTGATCACGCTACCGGCCGTCTCGTGCTGACGGCGAAAGGGGCTGTCATCGATGCCTCCCGGCGCGTGGGATGCTCAGACGATGTCGACAGTCGTGACCTCCACGCCCGCCGAGGGCGTCACCCTCATCACCCTCAACCGCCCCGAGAAGCTGAACGCCATGAGCGCCGAGCTGGTCGAGGAGCTCCACCAGGCGCTGCTCGCGGCCGGTTCGGACCGCGCGTGCCGCGCCATCGTCCTGACGGGTGCAGGGAGAGGCTTCTGCGCCGGGCTCGACCTCGGTGGCTACGGCGCGGCTCCCGACTCGGAGGGCCGCGGAGCAGTGGGCACCGGCTTCGCCACGCAGCAGCACATCGCCGGGCTCATCCCTCGCCTCCGCAGCCTCCACCAGCCCGTCATCGCGGCCGTGAACGGCGCCGCGGCCGGTGGTGGCCTGGCGCTGGCCCTCGGATCCGACATCCGCATCGCCTCGACCTCGGCGAAGTTCAACGTGGCCTTCGTGCGGATCGGCCTGTCGGGCTGCGACATCGGCGTGAGCTGGATGCTGCCGCGCCTCATCGGCGCGTCCCGGGCGTGGGAGCTGATGCTCACCGGTCGGGTGATCGACAGCGCCGAAGCCGACTCCATCGGTCTCGTCACCCGCGTGGTGCCTGACGACGAGCTGCTCGACTCGGCGCTCGAGACCGCCGCACTGGTGGCCGCCAACAGCCCGTGGGGAGTCCGCATGACCAAGGAGGTGGCCTGGAGCCAGCTCGAGGTGGGCAGCCTCCAGGCCGGCATCGACCTGGAGAACCGCACCCAGATCCTGTCCAGCTTCACCGCCGACCACCGCGAGGCGATCGGCGCGTTCCTGGAGAAGCGCCCGCCCTCGTTCGACAACTCCTGAGGCGGAGCTACGCCTCGGAGACCGAGACTGAGGTCATCTTGTCGCCCACGGCGATGGACTGGGCGACCTCGATGCCGCTCGTGACGTACCCGAATAGGTTGTAGAGCGGCTGGAGCTTGTCGGTGCAGTCCTCGATGCAGATGAAGAACTGCGAGCCGTTGGTGTCGGGCCCGGCATTGGCCATGGCCACGGCGCCGAGCGTGTACTCGCCCTTCACCGGCTCGTCGGCGAAGCGGTAGCCGGGGCCGCCCCGGCCGGTGCCCTCGGGGTCGCCGCCCTGGATGACGAAGCCGGGGACCACGCGGTGGAAGGTGAGCCCGTCGTAGAAGCCGTTGCGGGCGTTGACCACGAAGTTGTTGACCGTGTTCGGCGCCAGGCTCGCATCGAGCCGCATGACGATGTCGCCCTTGTCGGTGGCGATGGTGACGTCGAAGCTGGCGTTGGGGTCGATCTCGAAGGTGGGGGCGCTAGGCATGGCGGCCCACGCTATCGGGCGGCAGCGGCCGTCCGAGTCGGGGGCAGGCCGGCTTCGGCGCGAGCGCCGGCGAGGCCGCCCCAGAGCATCCCGTAGAGCTGCTTGGCGGCCAGGTCGAGGCTGCACTGGCGGGTGTCGAGCCAGTGCTGCGCCCCGTGCTCGAGGTAGCCCATGACGCTGCAGACGATGAGCTCGCTGCGCGGTCCGCGCCCCCAGGTCGTGGCGATGGCCGCGATCCGGGAGCGGCGCGCCTCCTGGATGGCGGGGTGGGGGAGCGATCCGATCGAGGTGATGAGGTTCCACACGTCGGGGTTGTCGCGAGCGAACACCAGGTAGCGGCGCACGATCCGTCGGAGGCGCACCTCCACAGGCAGCTTCCCATCGGCGGCCCGGCGCAGCTGCTGGTCGAGCTGCTCGACCTCGTGGATGTAGACGGCGGCGGTGAGCCCAGCGCGGTCACCGAAGTAGTTGTAGACGAGCGAGCGCGACACGCCGGCGGCATCGGCCACCTCCTCGAAGCCCACCTCGTTGGGGTCCCGGCCGTGGAAGACCGTCGCGGCGGCCTCGACGAGGAGCGCGCGGCGCGTCACCGGGTCCAGCCGGGCTTGGCCCTTGCCCTCGTTGACCTGTCCGCGACTCACAAGACCCCCCCTCCTTGCGGTCGGTCCGCTGATCAGCCGGACGTGCCGACCATGACCGGTGTGGAGACCTCAGGGGCCTCCTCGCCGATCAGGGGGAAGTGGCAGGCCACGAACTGACCGTCGGCGACCTCACGGATCTGCGGCTCCTCCAGCGCGCACCGCTCCTGGGCCCGCGGGCAACGGGTGCGGAAGCGGCAGCCCGACGGAGGGGCCAGCGGCGACGGCAGGTCGCCCGTGAGCAGGCCCGACTGGACGGGCGCCGTCGTGGGATCGGGCACCGGGATCGCGCGCAGGAGGGCATCGGTGTACGGATGGGCCGGCTGCCCGTAGATGTCGTCGGGCCGGCCGACCTCGCAGATCTTGCCGAGGTACATGACGGCCACGCGGTCGCTGATGTTCTTCACCACGGCTAGGTCGTGGGCGATGAAGATCAGCGTGAGGCCGTAGCGAGCCTTCATGTCCTCGAGCAGGTTCAGGATCTGCGCCTGGACCGACACGTCGAGGGCCGACACCGGCTCGTCGCAGATCACCAGCTTGGGATCGAGCACGAGGGCGCGGGCGATCGATATCCGCTGGCACTGGCCACCCGAGAACTCGTGGGGTCGCTTGTCGCCGGCGACGCTGGGGTCGATGCCCACGGCCTCGAGGACCTCGTCGACCTGGGCCTTGCGCTCGGACTCGCTGCCCACGCCCCAGATCTTGAGGGGCTCGGCGATGATGTCCCTGACCCTGCGACGCGGGTTGAGCGACGAGATCGGGTCCTGGAAGATCATCTGGAGGCGCGTCCGGGTCTTGCGGAGCTCCTCGCCACGGAGCTTCGTGAGGTCGGTCCCGTCGAAGAGCACCTCGCCGCTGGTCGGCTTCGGGAGCTGCATGATGGCGCGACCCGTCGTGGACTTGCCGCAGCCGGACTCGCCGACGAGCCCGAGCGTCTCGCCCTCGATGACGTCGAGGCTGATCCCGGAGACGGCCTTGACCGTGGCGCCCCGTCCGACGGGGAACTCCACGTTGAGCTGATCGACGCGCAGCAGGGCGTCGGATCGGAGGTGGGCGGTGCCGGTGCCGGCCATCAGGCGTTGCTCCCAGGGGCGGTGTCGGTGGTGCTCGTTTGGGTCGCCAAGCCGCGCTCATCAGCCAGCTCGACAGCGGCGGCGTCGCCGGTGCGGGCCGCGATCGCGGCGGGGACGCCGGCAGCGAGGTTGCGCTCGAACGCCTCGCGCCCGGCGTCGGTCCCGACGGGGAACCAGCACCGGAAGAGGTGGCCCGGCTGCTCTGCCTCGATCAGCGGCGGCTGCTCGGTGCGGCACTTGTCCTGCGCGTAGGGGCAGCGGGGCGAGAACCGGCAGCCGGCGGGCGGCGAGATCAGATCCGGTGGCCGGCCACCGATGATCTGCAGGCGGGTGTGGCTCGGCTGCTCGAGCTTCGGGATCGACTTGAGGAGCGCCTCGGTGTACGGCATCCGCACGTTGGCGAACAGCGTCCGGGTGGGAGCGGTCTCCACGATCTGCCCCGCGTACATCACGGCGATGTCGTCGGTGCGGCCGGCCACCACGCCGAGGTCGTGGGTGACGAGCACCATCGCCATGTGGCGCTCGTGCTGCTGGGCCTGGAGCAGGTTGAGGATCTGCGCCTGGACCGTCACGTCGAGCGCTGTGGTGGGCTCGTCGGCGAAGAGCAGCTTGGGGCCGCAGGCCAGGGCGATCGCGATGGTGACCCGCTGGCGCATGCCGCCGGAGAGCTCGTGGGCGTACTGGGACAGCCGGCGCTCAGGCTCCGGGATGCCGACCGAGCTGAGCAGCTCCACCGCGGTGGCGTTGGCGTCGTCCTTGCTCATGTCGAGGTGGCGGCGGAGCCCCTCGGTGAGCTGGCGGCCGATCTTCATCACCGGGTTCAGCGACGTCATCGGGTCCTGGAAGACCATCGCCATCCCGGTACCCCAGAGGCTCCGCAGGTCCTTGCGGTTGAGCTCGGTGAGCTCCTGGCCGGCGTAGCGCACGGAGCCAGACCGTCGGACGTTGCGGTTGCCGAGCAGGCCCATGATCGATCGGGCCAGCACCGACTTGCCGGAGCCCGACTCGCCTACGACGCCGAGGGTGCGGCCCCGTTCGAGGCTGAGGGACACGCCGTCCACGGCGGTGACGACGCCGCGCGGCGTCACGAACGAGGTGCGGAGGTCGTCGACCTCGAGAAGGGTGCCGGCATGGCTGTCCGGCGCGGTCAGGACGCGGCGCCGCCCCCGGCCCACGGCGGCGGTGGTCGAGTCGGTGCTCACAGGATGCTCTCCCGGACGTCGAAGCGGGCTCGGGCGATGTCGCCGAGGTAGTTCAGGGCGAGCACCGTGAAGAAGATGAACGCGGATGGGACCATCACCACGTGCGGGATGCGCTGGAGGTCGCTGCGGCCGCCGGCGATCATGCTGCCCCACGAGACGCTGTTGGTCCCGGCGCCGAGCACCGCGAGGCTGCCCTCGGCGACGATCGACACGGCGACGCTGAGCAAGGCGAGCGAGAACATCGCCGGCAGCACGTTGGGGAGAACCTCTCGCACCATGATCCGCAGGTCCTTCGCGCCGAGCGAGCGGGCCGCGGTCACGAACTCGCGCTGGCTCCACGTGAGCGTCGTGCCGCGCGTGATGCGGCCGAGCAGCGGTACCGACACGATCCCGAGGGCCAGGATGATGACCATGTTCTTCTGCGTGTCGCTGCTCTCAGCTCCGCCGGCCAGGACGGCCACCAGCGAGAGGGCGAGCACGATCGCGGGGAACGAGAGAAGGATGTCGAACAGCCACGAGATGGTGGACGCCAACCGGTTCCGGAAGTAGCCGGCGTAGAGGCCGAGGGCACCGCCGACCACCATCCCGATGCTGACCGAGGCGAACCCGATGAGGACGGACACCCGTGTGCCGTGGACCACCCGGGCCAGGACATCGCGGCCGTTCGTGTCGGTGCCGAAGATGTTGCCGTCGCTGAACATCCCGAGCCGCGGGCGGAACGCCGAGCGGGCCGGATCCTCGAGCGGGAGGAACGAGGCGAACAGCGCCATGATCACGATGGCGACCAGCCAGGCCAGTGCGAGCCACCCGCCGAAGCCGAGCTTCGCCTTCTTGGCGACGGTGGGCGCCTCGCCCGGCGAGGCGCTGGCCAGACCCGGGTCGGTCGGGGCGGCAGCGGTGGTTGTCTCAGGAGCGGCCATGTCGGATCCGTGGGTCGATGACGGTGTAGAGGAAGTCGACGAAGAAGTTGACGAGCACGTAGGCCACGGCGATGAGCGCCACGCAGCTCTGCAGGGCGACGTACTGGCGCTCGAGGATCGACCCGTAGATCAGCATCCCCATGCCGGGTACGGAGAAGATCACCTCGATCACGACGGAGCCGCCGATGAGCGTGCCGACGTTGAGCCCGGCCACGGTGAGCAGGGTGATCGACGACGGTCGCAGCGCGTGGCGCCACAGCACCTGTGAGGTCGGGAGCCCCTTGGCGCGGGCCACCGTGATGAAGTCCTCCTGGAGGGTGGCGATCATGTCGCTGCGCAGGAGGCGCATGTAGACGGCGATCTGACCCACCGCGAGGCTCACCGTCGGCAGGATCATCCGCCTGGCGTGCTCGAAGAAGTCCTCTCCGAACGGGACGTAGCCCCCTGGGGGCACCAGGTCGCTCTTGACCCCGATGTAGTAGGCGAGCACCAGGGCCAGCACGAAGTTCGGCAGTGCGAGCATCGCGAAGGCGAGGCTGCTCGTGGCCTTGTCGACCTTGGTGCCGGCTCGGTAGGCGGCGAGCACGCCGAGCGGTATGGCGATCAACAAGGCGAGCACCTGCGCGTAGAGCAGGAGCTGGAACGACACCGGCAGTGCGTCGGAGATGCGATCGCCGACGGGTCGCGAGCCGGACACCGTGTAGAAGTTCCCGAAGTCGCCGGTGACGAAGTCGCCGAGCCACCGGACGTACTGGACGGGAATCGGGTCGTTCAGGTTGAGCTCGTCGCGGATCGTCTCGCGCTGCCCCTCGGAGGCGAACGGCGCGATCACCTCCGCGGGGTCGCCCGGGACGAGGCTCACGAGGAGCGCTGCGAAGAGGGTGACGATGACGAGCACGCCAGCCAACCGGGCCAGCTTGCTCAGCATCGTTCGTGCCAGCTGCATCAACGCTCCTCGTGTGCCGTCGTCAAACCGGGGCTGGGCTGGCTACTCGGAGAGCCAGATGCCGGACACGGGGTGACCCGTGGCGAGGCCCGGGAAGGGCTCACCGCCGCTGGGCAGGAGCGGGCCCATGACGCCGCTGACCGAGGGATCCGAGCCGATGGCCCAGATGGTGTACGACTGCCACAGGTTGTAGAGCTGCTCGGCGAAGCGCCGGTTCAGGTCCTCGTAGATGGCCGTGCGGGCCTCGGGGTCCGTCTCGGTGCGGCCGGCGTCGAGCAGGGCCTGGAGCTCCGGGTCGTCGATCTTGCCGAAGTTCACAGGGGAGCCCGTGGCCCACCAGTTGTACTGGCCGTCAGGATCGCCGCCGGGGTGGTTGCGCCACTGCAGCATGTCGAAGGTGCCGCCGAGGGCGTTGTTGATCAGCTGCGCCTGCTCGAACTGGTTCCGGTTCACGTCGATGCCGGCCTCGGTCAGCATCTCCTCGAGCATGTCGCCCGTGGCGACGGTGTCGGGGTCGGTGGTGTTGGAGAGCGTGATGGAGAAGTCGTTGCCGCTCTCCTGCTCGTACTGGGCCACCAGCTCCTTGGCCTTCTCGAGGTCGTACTCCGGGTAACCGCTGTCCTCGAGGAAGCCCATGCTGCCGGGTCCGAACGGACCGGCCGCGATGGTCGGGATGTCGAGGCCGCGCACGGCGTTGAGGCGCTCGCGGTCGATGGCGTGAGCCGCGGCCTGGCGGGCGGTGAGGCTGCTGAAGACCGTATCTGGCGCGGTGTTCAGCATGAAGTAACCGACCTCGCCGTAGGCATCCGACTCGATGAGGTCGATGTCGTCACCGAGGCTGCGGAGGCTGTCGATCTGGCTGGCGGTGGCCGTGTGGATCACGTCGACCTCACCGCTCTGCAGCAGGTTGACTCGCTGGGCGCCGTCCGGAACCGGGCGGTACTCGATGCTGTCGAGGTAGGGGAGCTGGTTCCCGTCGGCGTCGGTACCCCAGTAGTCCGGGTTCTTGACGGCCTTGAAGCTCTGGTTGACGGTCCACTCGTCAAGCATGAACGGGCCGGTGCCGATGAGCTCGCGGTCGCAGGTCTCGGCGTCGTCGAGCTGGGCCTGGGCGAGGATGCCCACGCGGCCGCTACCGAAGAGGAACCACGGGAAGGCGGGCCACGGGGTCTTCGTGGTGACGGTCACGGTCATCGGGTCGGTGACGGTCACGGTGTCGATGTTGGAGAACACGAACGTGAAGAGCAGCGGGCTGCGGGCTTCGTACTCGCCGCGGTAGGCGTCGAGGTTGTTGGCGACGACCTGCGCGTCGAGCGGCGAGCCGTCGTGGAACGTCACGCCTTCGCGCACCTTGATCGTCCAGGTGTCGAAGGTCTCGTTGCCCTCGACCGACTCGGCCAGGAAGGGCTCGATGTTGCCCTCGGCATCGGGTGCGGTCAGCGTGTCGTAGATGGTGCGAGCCACCTGCATGCCGGAGATGGCGAGCTGTGCCTCGGGCAGGCAGTAGCCGCCGGAGTTCTCAGCCTCGAGCGCGTACACGAGGTCGCCGCCGGGGGTGGGTGCACCCTCGTCCTCGGGAGCGACGACACCGGTGTCGTTGGTCTCCTCGTCGTTGCCACCTTCTTCGTCGTCCCCGCCGCCGCAGGCGCCGGCGAGCAGCGCTAGGGCGAGCGCACCGGCGCCGAGACGGCGCCATCCTGCTCGTGAAGTCGAACCCACGTGTATCCCCCTGGATCATCCGGCGAGTCGGTCGTTGTTGCTTGGCGCGGCCCGGTGACACCGGTCACACCGGGGCAGCACGGCAGCGACCGTACGAGTCTTGTTGTCACCGTGTCAACAACAGCCGAGCTCGGTGTCTGCAACCGCGGCGCGAAGGGGCCCAACTGCCGCGAATCGCCTGACTCGGAAGGCCGGAACGGTCAGCGAGCGGCGAGCTGCACGGCGCGCTGGTAGGCGCGAGCGTGGCCGAGGACCGAGCTCACGTAGTGCTCGGAGTGGTTGTACGAGAAGTACGCGCTGCGCAGTCCGGGGTCGTCCGCCAGGCCGTGGCTGGACGTGCACAGGTAGCGGGCGGCGGCGAGGGTGGCGTCGTAGAGGTTGAACGGTGAGGCGACGCCATCACCGTTGCCGTCGGCCGCGAAGCGGGTCCAGGTCTGCGGGATGAACTGCATGGGGCCCACCGCTCGATCGAAGACGGGGTCGCCGTCGAGGGCGCCGCCATCGGAATCGCCGATCACCGCCGTCTGGTTGGTGCCGTTGAGCTGGATCCCGATGATCCGCTTGGTCGTGTCGCCCCCCAGTGCGACGGTCGACCCGCCGTAGGTGCCGTGGTGCCCCTCGACCCGGGAGATGCCGGCGACGGCCCACCACTGCACGCCGCAGGCGGGCTGCTCGAACGCCATCGACACCGCCGCCTGCCGGTAGGCGTCCAGGGCCACCAGCGTGAAGTCGACGCCTTCGACCGTGGCGAGCGCGCGGGCCTCCTCGTAGGCGACCCGCTCGGCTGCCACCGTCGTGCCCGTGGCGGCCTCGTCGCTGACCGCCGCGGGACGCGCTTCGACCGCTGCCTGCAGTCCCTGGGTCACCCCGTCGATCTCCTCGGTGGCCGCTGCCACCCGGGCCGCGGCCTCGTCGACGCGCTGGCGGTAGGCGGCCCGCTCCTCCAGCAGCACGGCCAGCGATGACTCCGCCAGCACCCCCCGGCGGTCGTCGTCGTTGATCGACGGCTGCTCATCGGTGAGGGCGGCATCCATCCGGGCGGCCGACAGTCCGCTGACGTACATGCTGACCGAGAGGTCGGCGATGGCGTCCT
>DATCYI010000004.1:0-1541 GCA_036570385.1 Acidimicrobiales bacterium
GGAGGCCGGCGAGCGTGCCGCCCGGCGCGTAGGCCATCACGATGGCCACGCCCTCGCCGTCGTCGAGGATGTCCAGGATCCGCACGATGTGGGGATGATCGAGGTCGTGGAGAACAGCAGCCTCAGCCCGCAGGCGCGATCGCTGGTCGGGCCCCGTGGCCACGCGCACCCGCTTGATGGCCACCACCTGGCCGAGGCCGGAGCGCTTGCGGGCGCGCCACACCTCAGCCGTCGCGCCCTCGCCGACGAGGGCGATGAGGTCGTGGTCGCCGAGTCGCTCCATGGTGAGCAGCGACGGTACAGCGCCGCCGTCGCAGCCAGGGGAGCAATCGGGCACTTGGGACGGCCCAGTAGTCTTCCCGCCGTGCCAGCGCTGCTCCCTCCTCGGATGGCCCGATGACCGCCCCCGGTCCCGTCACCTTCGACTACGAGGCCGCGGAGGAGGCAGCCGCCCAGCTGCTGGCCACCGCGGAGAGCCTGCTCGAGGCGCTCGGCGTGCTCGAGCTCGACCGTCCAGTCGTCACCGAGGACTGGGAGGGCCGCTTCCGCACCACCTTCGACCACGAGCTCCAGGTGACCGCGTCCGGCGGCACGTTCCTCGTCAACATGCTCCAGCAGATGGCGGCGGTGGTCATGGCTCGGCGGTGGGAGGCCGAAGCGGCCCAGCTCGCCTACGAGAAGAGCCTCGAGGAAGAGGAGGGCGAGGGATGACCGAGGGCACGTCCTCCTGCCGGCCGGCTCGCCTCGTGCGCTTCCGCGACACCACGGGCGCCATGGGCGACGGCCTCACCACGCGCTTCAACGCTCTCGACGAGGCGCTGGCCACCTACCGCGCCACCTGCGAGGCGCAGTACCGCCTCATCCCCACGGCAGAGACCACCGACCTGCTCCACGAGTGGCGCAGTGCCCTCGTCGAGCTCGGGGAGTGGACCGGCGAGGTCGGAGCCAGCTTCATCCGCACGCAGGTGGTCGACGCCTACACCGACGACGAGCTGTGGGTTCCCGACCTCGAGGGCCCCATCACCATGGACGACGACGACGTCGTCGACGGCATGGACGACAAGTACCACGACGACCCGTTCCTCGGCGTGCCCCCTGGAGGCTGGCAGCTCGAGGACATGGACGTCTCGGCCGAGGACCCCGATGCCCTGGCCGACCTGCTCGAGGAGCTCGGCCTGCCCACGCAGATATCGGCCGAGGCGCTCAAGGGCTTCAACGACGTCCTCGACCAGCTCCCGCCCGGGCACGTGGCCGTCACGCTGCGGTTCGAGTCCGATCGGGTGCTGTTCATGGCCGACGGCCGGGTCCTCTACGAGATGACGCGCGCCGAGGCGTCGGTGCGCTTCCTGTTCCCCGGCCACGCCCCGTCCAGCTTCGTGCGCACGAGTCGGTTCCTCGGACGGCTCAGCGGAGCGCTCGACTTCGCCACCGGCGCCTACACCCAGTGGCAGGAAGACGAGGGCATCCCCCTCGAGGAGCGCCTGCTGCGCGCCGGCACCAAGGGCAGCGGCCTGCTCGGCGGCGGCATCCTCGGCGGCGCG
>DATCYI010000005.1:0-2654 GCA_036570385.1 Acidimicrobiales bacterium
TGCCCTCTATGTAGAGGTCGCCGGTTCCCGACCACTCAGGATCGGCTCCGTCCTCCCCGGCGCCGTAGTGCAGGGCCACGTCGCGCAGGCTGAACAGGCCGCCCAACGCCAGCACGTCGGCGGAGATGTCGGCGGTGGCGATGGCGCCCGACTCGACGACGAGGTCGACGTGGACGATGGCCTCACTGCCCTCGATGGCGCCTTCGCCGTCCACCTGGCCGCCGCCGGTCCAGGTCGCGCCCTGATCGGTGGTGACGTAGTCGAGCGAGAAGTCCTTCAGCTCGAACAGCCCGGGCATTAGGACGCGCGGCACGTCGAGACCAGCCTCGGTGAGCTCGCCGTCAGCATCGTAGGTGAGCGAGCCGCTGGCTGTGGCGGTCGAGCCGCCAGGGAGCTCGACCTCGCCGGAGATGGCCCAGCTGCCGCCGCCGTAGACGACGTCGAGGGTGCCCATGGTGAGCACGCCCGAGAGGTGGGCGTCGGTGACGTGGAGCTCGCCCGCGGTGGGCGCGCCCTCGTCGTCGAGCTGGATCCAGCCGTTGAGCCGGCCGCCGGATCCGTCACCCTGCTGGGCCGCGTCGACGGTCCAACGGCCGCCGGTGGCGTCCCACGCGATGTCGAGCTGCTCGAGCCCCACCAGCGTGCCGAGCGACGCCTTGTCGGCCTGCACCTCGATCGACTCGAGGACGACACCCTCGGCGCCCACGGTGAAGGTCGCCTTGGCGGTCTGCCCGCCGAGCACCGGCGACACCTCGACCGCCGCTTCGACCGTGACCGACTCGAGGCCGTTGGGCACGAGCGTGACGGAGCCGGCGAGCGGCAGGCCGAACAGCGAATCGTCGCTGATGGAGAGGCCCGTGGCCTCCGCGCTGAGGCCGAGCGAGAGGCTGACCGAGCCGAGCACCAGCTCGCGCTCACCGAGGACGGCGATCACGTCGAAGCCACCGTCAGCGCTGAGGCTCGCCGAGGAGGTGTCGACCTTCACCACCGCACCGGGGGTGCGCGGCCGCACGATCAGGCCGTTCAGGCGCACCTCGCCGGTGGCCTCCCAGAGGGCACCGCCACGGAAGCTGAAGCACTCGCCGAGAGCCCAGCCGTTGACGCTGGGGCCGCCCTCACCGGTGCTGCCATCGGCGCACTCGGCCCTGGCATCGGAGCGCTCGAGGTTGTGCAGAGCTCGCTTGCCGCTCGGGAGCACCGAGACCACCTGGTAGATGGCCTCGCCTTCCTCCTCGGCGGCGAGCAGCGCGGGCACGTCGACCGCTGTGCCCGCTTCGACCGTCGCGAGAGGGGCACCGCCGAAGCCCATCGCGAGGTCCTTCGTGGCCCAGATCTCGTAGCCGTCTGCGTCGTCCACGACGTCCCAGCTCAACGCCACGACGCCGCCGGGCTTGGCGCTCGACTGGAGCTTGGGGGGAGGCGGCGGCTCCTCACCGTCTTCACCCGGCTGGCGGATGATGTCCTCCGCGCCGTCGGGCGAGGTGCCGTCCTCGCCGTCCACGCCGGAGATCCGTCGGATCAGCGACTGGGCGATGTCGATCTTCGCGGTCTCGGTCTCGATGTCGGGGATCAGGTCGAAGGTGGACCACCAGATCTCGCCGGGTTCGATCACGTCGGTCTTGCGGACACCTGGCGGCGAGGGCTCGGTGGGCCCGTTCAGCTGCCAGCTGTCCCCGTCGCCGAGCCCGATCTCCACGTCGTACACGCGTGCGGGGGTCATGTTCTCGAGGCCGACCCGCATGGCGAAGGGCTGGTCCTTCGTGATGTCGGTCGGGACCTCGATGATGTAGCGGAGCGCAGCGTTGCCGTAGACGGTGAGCGGCGTGGCGAGGCGGGCCTCGACCTCGACCGGCTCGCCGACCTCGGCGATGCTGCCCCGGTAGGTGGCGCCGACGTCGGAGTACTCACCGGCGTCGTCGCCCCGCACGATCCACTGCACGGTCTGCGATCCGCCGCCGGCGATGTCCTCGACCGGCTTCTCGGCGGGCTGCGCCGAGCCGTTCTGAGCGGGAAGGGCTAGGCCAGAGGGCAGGTCGAGCGTGGCGCTGCCGTCGACGAAGCCGAAGCCGGCCGGGGCGAGGTTCTGCACCACCATCGTGACGGCAAAGAACTCCTTCAGCATCGAGCCCTCGACGGGCACGATCAGCCAAACGATCTTGGGCTCGCCCTCGGGATCGAGGGTCGGCGTGGCCTTGAAGCCGTTGCCGAGGTCGAAGGCACACGTCGTGATGTCGACGCAGTCCTCGTCGGAGCTGGGTCCGCCCGAGCGGACGGGGCTTCGGAAGCCCGTCTCGTCCACCAGCCCGCTGAAGTCGACCGGCTGCGGGTCGGAGCCGGGAGACAGCTGCACCGCGAAGCGCGTCTCGAACCTGATGATGCGCCGGTTGGCGCTGTCAGTGGGATCGATGTTGGCGGCGATGAGCTCCTCTGGTGTGGCTTCGCGAGCCTCGAGGGTGGCGTCGGCGATGGCCCCCGACGGGAGCGCGATGTCGACCTCGCCCTTGCCGTCCACGACGTCCACCGCAACGGCCTGCGGGAGGAAGTCCTCCTTGTAGGCCTTGATCGTGTGGCGCCCGTCGGGCAGCCCTTGGAGCACGGCCTCACCACCGGAGGTGGTGGGCACCTTCTGGGTGGCGCCCGACGGATCGGTCCAG
>DATCYI010000006.1:0-13720 GCA_036570385.1 Acidimicrobiales bacterium
CGCTGCCGGCCCGTCAGCACGAGGTGCTCGTGCTGCGCTACTACCTCGACCTCTCAGAGGCGGAGATCGCCAGCACGCTGGGCATCTCGACCGGATCCGTCAAGACGCACGCCTCCCGCGCCCTCAGCGCGCTGTCCGATCGCTTCGGAGCCGAGCGATGACCCTCGACGACCGCATCCGCTCCGCCATCCAAGCCCGCACGTCCCGCGTCGAGCCCTCGCCCGGCGCCCTCCACGACATCCAGGAGAAGCTCATGCACGCTCAGCAGGACAACAACCGCACCCGCCTCATGATCGGGCTCGGGGCCGCCGCCGCGATCATCGCCGTGGTAGCCGGCGTGGTGGTGGTGACGGGTGACGACGACGACCAGGACCTCGACGTGGCCGGCACCACTACGACCGAGGAGCCCACCACCTCGGCGTCGACCACCTCCACCACGGTGTTCGATGCGGTGGTCGATCCTGCCGTGGCGATCTGGCCGCGGGTCGGAACGTCGCAGCGCTTCGAGTCGCCGGTCGCGGCGGCGCAGAGCTTCGCCACCGACTTCCTCGGCTTCACCGAGCCGATCGTGGGCGAGCTTCGCCAGGGCGACACCCGATCGGGCGAGGTGCCGGTGCAGCCGGCGCCCGACGGGCCCGAGACGACGGTGCTCGTGCGCCAGCTCGAGGACGACACGTGGTTCGTGATCGCCGCCGACACGGCCGACATCACACTCGACTCCCCTGCCGCCGGCGACCTCGTCGAGTGCCCGGTGCAGCTGACCGGCGAGGCGCTGGCGTTCGAGGGCCACGTCGACGTGGCCATCCGTGACGACGTCAGCGATCAGCCGCTCGGCGCCGGCTTCGTCACCGGTGGCGGCGGACCGGCCGCGCCGTTCGACGGCACCGTCGAGTGCGATCTCAGCTCGCTCGACCCCGGCGCCCAGTACGGCTCGATCGTGATGACCACCGCAGGCGGCGAGGACGGCCGGGTCTGGACCGCTGAGGTCATCCGCGTCCAGCTCCAGCCCGCGAGCTGAGCCCAGACCCGTCGGAACTGGGGATGGTTGTGGGCCACATTGGCCGATAACCATCCCCAGAACGAGTGGTTGGGGTGGGTGGGGGTGCGGATAGCGTGCGGCGATGCTGCCGTTCCCGCCCGCCGACGAGCTCGTGCGGCGGGTGCCGCGGCTGATGCTCGGCCTGGTGATGTTCGGGCTCGGCATCGCCTTCATGGTGCAGGGCGACCTCGGGCTGTCGCCGTGGGACGTGCTGCACGAGGGTGTGGCCGAGCGCAGCGGCCTGGCCATCGGCACCGTCACCATCGCCACCGGAGTGGTCGTGCTGCTCCTGTGGCTCCCGCTGCGGGAGCGGATGGGCATCGGCACGGTCGCCAACGCGTTGGTGATCGGCCTCGTCGTCAACGCCGGCATAGCGGTGCTGCCCGAGCCGGAGCACATGGCCGCCCGGATCGCTTTCTTGCTGTTCGGGATCTTCCTGTTCGGCCCCGGGTCCGGCTACTACATCGGCGCTGGCCTGGGTCCGGGCCCGCGTGACGGCTTGATGACCGGCCTGGCCAAGCGGGGCCACCCGGTGCGCACGGTCAGGACCGGCATCGAGCTGGCCGCCCTGGCCATCGGCGCCGCCCTCGGCGGCACCGTAGGAGTCGGCACGGTCGTGTTCGCCCTGGCAGTGGGCCCCAACGTCCACTTCTTCCTCACCAGGATGACCCTCCCCGCCCCTCGCTCCCGCCGGCCAACCCAAGCCGACGACGTCCCCGGCCACCTAGAAGCCCTGTAGGCCAGAGCCCCGCCCGCCGAGCACGAGCTGTGTGGCGGGCGCCGGGCGTTCGTCACCGGCACAAGGGCGGCGGCGAGGCGAGCGACTCCATGGTGGCCTCCATGTAGCCGTCGACGTTGTCCCCGCCGGCCGCAATCGTGCGCTACCCGCCAAACGTGCAGTACCCACACACATCGTGGCGCTAGCGCACGAATACGACCGAGACCAGGCGTGGAGTGCAAGCCAGGACCCGTCCCGCCTCGCCGCGCCCTTGACCTTGACCTTGACCCGCACCGGAAGCAGCTCGTGCAGCACCGAGGCGAGAGGCGAGCTGGCCGAGGTTCGGGCTACTGCGAGCGAAGCGAGCCGGCGGGGGGTGCGGGGGGCAGAGGCTCCGCCGGAGCCCCCTGCCCGCGAAGGGGCGGCTCCGCCGCCCCGCAGCAGCCAGCAATCAGCGAGGGCCGTCCCGAAGGGCGGCCCTCGCAGAACAGCTCGCTGTCGAAGCTCCGCTTCGGCAGCGAAACCTCAGTACCGGTAGTTCTCGTGCTTGTAGGGGCCCTGGGCGGGGATGCCCAGGTAGTCGGCCTGCTCGGTGCTGAGCTCGGTGAGCTTCACGCCGAGCGCGTCGAGGTGGAGGCGGGCCACCTGCTCGTCGAGCAGCTTGGGCAGCACGTAGACGCCGAGCGGGTACTGGTCGAGCTTGGTGAACAGCTCGATCTGGGCGAGCACCTGGTTGGTGAAGCTCATCGACATCACGAAGCTGGGGTGGCCGGTGGCGTTGCCCAGGTTCAGGAGACGGCCCTCGGAGAGCATGATGATCGAGTGCCCGTCGGGGAACACGAACTCGTGGACCTGGGGCTTCACCTCGACCTTGCGGACGTCGCTCATGCGCTGGAGGCCGGCGATGTCGATCTCGTTGTCGAAGTGGCCGATGTTGCCGACGATGGCGTTGTGCTTCATCTTCGCCATGTGCTCGGCGGTGATGATGCCCTTGTTGCCGGTGGTGGTGATGAAGATGTCGGCGGTGTCAAGGACGGCTTCGATGGTGGTGACCTGGAAGCCCTCCATGGCGGCCTGCAGCGCGCAGATCGGGTCGACCTCGGTGACGATGACGCGGGCGCCCTGGCCCCGCAGTGACTGCGCACAGCCCTTGCCGACCTCGCCGTAGCCGCAGACCACCGCGACCTTGCCGCCGATCATCAGGTCGACGCCGCGGTTGATGCCGTCGATGAGGCTGTGGCGGCAGCCGTAGAGGTTGTCGAACTTCGACTTGGTGACCGAGTCGTTGACGTTGATGGCCGGGAACAGCAGCTCGCCGTTCTCGAACATCTGGTAGAGCCGGTGGACGCCGGTGGTGGTCTCCTCGGTGACGCCCTTGATCTGGGCCGCGATGGCGGTCCAGCGGTTGGGGTCGTCGGCGAGGGAGCGCTTGAGGGTGTCGATGATGACGCCCCACTCCTCGGGGTCGTCTTCGGTGGCGTCGGGCACGACGCCGGCCTTCTCGTACTCGACGCCCTTGTGGACGAGCAGCGTGGCGTCGCCACCGTCGTCGAGGATCATGTTGGGGCCGCCGCCGTCGGGCCAGATGAGGGCCTGCTCGGTGCACCACCAGTACTCCTCGAGCGTCTCGCCCTTCCAGGCGTACACGGGCACGCCCTTGGGGTTGTCGACGGTGCCCTCGGGGCCGACGGCGACCGCTGCGGCCGCCTGGTCCTGGGTGGAGAAGATGTTGCAGCTGACCCAGCGGACCTGGGCGCCGAGGGCGGTGAGCGTCTCGATGAGCACCGCCGTCTGGATGGTCATGTGCAGCGAGCCGGTGATGCGGGCGCCCTTGAGCGGCTGCTCGTCGGCGAACTGGGCTCGCAGGGACATGAGGCCGGGCATCTCGACCTCGGCCAGCTCGATCTCCTTGCGGCCCCACGGGGCGAGCGAGAGGTCGGCGACCTTGAAGTCCTGATCAGGGTTGGTCATGGGGGTTCCTCCGTGCGTGCGCGCCGAAGAGGCGCGCTACGAGTGTGGTGTGTGGAGGGCTGGGTGCAACCGGCACCACCCTGATCAGCCCAGGGGACGACTGTAGTGGTTCGTGACGGTGGGCCCGTGGCCCTGCCGCTCCAGCCGCTATTCGGCCAGGGCGGCCTTGAGGTCTTCCAGGACCGGGATGGGTCCCGGGTCGACGCCGGCCTCGGCGGCCATGTGGAGGCTGATGAAGTCGCCCTGGATCACGAGGTCGAAGAGCTGGGCCAGCGGTCCGTCGCCCTCGGCCACGATGTCCGCGACGGCGTGGACTACCTCGTCGTGGATGTCCCAGGTGAGCTCGAAGCGGCGGGTGATCTGCGGGTGCTCGAAGTCGTGACGGAAGCGCACGACCGACGTGATCTGGCGGGTGATGTCACCGTGCTGGCCCCATCCGCAGATCTCGTTGTGGCACATCTCCGGGACGCCGGCCGAGAAGGCGGGGGCCTTGGCGTTCTCGTTGACCTGGCACTTGAAGCGGTAGGCCGCGGCCTCGCCGAGGTCGCCACCGCCGTAGGCGACGGGGATGGTGCGGGCGATCTGGCGGGCCAGGACCTGAGCCGGGTTGCCATCCATGATGAGCTTGTCGCGGCGGCGGTTCAGCTGCTCAACGGCGTCGGCGACGTACTGCTGCGCTCCCGGGAAGAGCCCCACGCGCTCGAGCACCATGAGGGGCGGGATGCTCACGGAGCCGATGGCGGCACGCGGCATCGGCACCTCGGGCAGGGCCACATGGGTGGCACCCCAGGTCTCGGCCAGCTCGGCCAGCTGCCCGCCTGAGGACAGCACGACCATGCGCGCTCCTGCAGCGGCGGCCGACTGCGCGGCCTCGACCGTCTCCTCGGTGTTGCCGGAGCACGAGATGGCGAAGCACAGCGTGCCGTCGCTCACCGACGACGGAGCCTCGTAGCCCTTCACGACGTTGATCGGCACGGGCATGAACGGGCCGGCGACCGACGCGATCACGTTGCCGGCGATGCCGCTGCCGCCCATGCCCAGCACGACCACGTTCTCGATGTCGTCGTGGCTCGGCAGGTTGGCGGCGTTGAGACCGAGCTGGGCGGCCGCCGCCACCTGATCGGGCAGCGCCGCGGCGAGGTCGAACATCCCGACCGAGTCGAGCGGGAGGCCGGTCACGGCGAGAACGTGGGCTGGATGCCCTCGGCCGCGGCCTTCGCCGTGAGCCGCTCGTGCTCGTCGTCGGCCACGGTCTCGGCCTCGTCGACGAGCATGATCGGGATGTCGTCTCGGATGGCGTAGCGACGCTTGAGGCGCGGGTTGTAGAGGCTGTCCTCGTCCTGGAAGTACAGGAGCGGGCCCTTGTCGTCGGGGCAGGCGAGGATCTCGAGCAGCTGCGGGTCGAGGGCCATGGGGACTCCTTGGAGGTGAGGGGCGGCGGTCAGGACGAGCCGGTGATGAGCGAGCGGACCTCGTCGACCCTGGCGGCACAGGATGCCTGATCCGGGGCCTCGAGGTTCAGTCGGAGCAGCGGCTCGGTGTTCGATGCCCGCAGGTTGAACCACCACTCCCCGAGGTCGACGGTGAGGCCGTCGAGGCGATCCTGGGCATCAGCGGGGTACGTGGCGGCCACCTGCTCGATGACGGCGAGGGGGTCGGGCACCTCGAAGTTGATCTCGCCCGACGCGGCGTAGCGGTCGAAGGGCTTGCGCAGCTCCGACAGCGGGACGCCGGCCTTGCTGACCTGCTCGAGCACGACGAGGGCGGCGATGGCCCCGGAGTCGGCCCGGTAGTTGTCGCGGAAGTAGTAGTGCGCCGAGTGCTCGCCGCCGAACGCGGCGCCGGTGTCGGCCATGACCGCCTTGATGAAGCTGTGCCCGACGCGGGTGCGCACAGGGGTGCCACCGCGCTCGCGGATCACCTCGGGGACGGCCTTCGAGCAGATGCAGTTGTGCAGGATCGTTGAGCCCGGGTTCTTCTCGAGGACGCCGGCGGCGACGATCGCCGTGGTGGTGGAGCCGGAGATCGGCTCGCCCTGGTCGTCGACCAGGAACACGCGGTCGGCGTCGCCGTCGAAGGCGAGCCCGACGTCGGCGCCGGTCTCGAGCACGCGGGCCTGGAGGTCGCGCAGGTTCTCCAGCTGGATCGGGTCGGCCGGGTGGTTGGGGAAGCTGCCGTCGAGCTCGCCGTACATGATCTGCAGGTCGAAGGGCAGCGTCTCGAACACGACCGGGACGACGAGGCCGCCCATGCCGTTGGCCGTGTCGGCCACGACCTTCAGCGGGCTCAGCGCGTCGACGTCGACGAAGGAGCGGACGTGGGCGGCGAAGTCGCGCAGCATGTCGAGCGGTGAGCGGCCGCCGCGAGGCCCGGGCGCATCGGGCACGCCGGCCTTGGCCATCTCCTTGATCTCGGCCAGGCCGGTGTCCTGCCCGATGGGCTTCGCACCGGGGAGGCACATCTTGATGCCGTTGTACTGAGCCGGGTTGTGAGATGCGGTGAACATCGCGCCGGGGGCGTCGAGCTTGCCCGCCGCGAAGTAGACGAGGTCGGTGGAGGCCATGCCCAGGTCGACGATGTCGAGCCCCTGCGCCTGCACCCCCTCTGAGAAGGCGGCGACGAGCTCGGCGCCCGAATCGCGCATGTCGCGCGCCACGAGCACGCGCTTGGCGCCGCCCTGCTGCGAGCTCACGAAGCGGGCGAAGGCGGCACCGATGGCCCGGGCGGCGGGCGCGTCGAGCTGGTCGGGCGTGATGCCACGGATGTCGTACGCCTTGAAGATGGCATCGAGGTCGGCCATGGGCGGCAACCCTACGTGAGGCCCGGTATCCCAGCGCGCGTCGGCCCGCCCTCAGCCAGCTCATAGGCCCCGGTGGCAGACCAGTGCCGGATGCGCCAGATGTCGCGGACGAGGCGCAGCCCGTCGCGCACCACCTTCACCGTCGAGCGGTCGGAGCTGGCCAGCCTCACGGGCACGTCGGCGAGGGTCAGCTCGTGGCGCTCCACCAGGTGGAGGATCTCGATGTCGAACGCGAAGCGATCGACCCGGCTCAGCGAGAAGATCGCCTTGGCGACGTCGGCCCTGAACGCCTTGAGCCCGCATTGCGTGTCGTGGGGGTGGCTGAGCAGCACGCCCGACGCGAGGAGGTTGATGGCCTTGCTGCCCACGTCGCGCAGCGAGCCCGCACCGCGCACCTTGCTGGAGGACGGGTGGCGGCGGTTGCCGACCGCGACGTCCCAACCGGCCTCGACCTCGCCGATCACCAGGAGCAGCTGGTCGGGTGAGTAGGCGAGGTCGGCGTCGGTGAAGGCGACGGTGCGACCCCGGGCGGCGGCGACCCCGGCGCGCACCGCTGCGCCCTTGCCCCGGTTCACCGGCAGCACCACCACCTGGTCGGCTCCAGCGGCCAGCGCGGCGTCGGCGGTCCCGTCGGTCGACCCGTCGTCCACCACCACCACCTCGACGCCGCCATCCGCTTCGAGGTCCGCCAGCGCAGTGCGGATCTCGGCGATGGCGGACGCTATGCCCTCGGCTTCGTCGAGAGCGGGCACGACGATCGATGCCCGAACCGAGCCACCCGCCGGCGTTCTCGCCGTCCGGGCCTGGAGGCCTCGGCGGACCGCGCCGAGCAGGACGGCGCGGTAGAGCACGAAGCGCACGCCCGCGGCGGCGAGCAGCGCGACGACCTTGGCCAGGACGAGCGACGCTGCCGTGGTGAAGCCCTCGGCGGCGAACAGGCTGCGGAGCACCACCACGTCGACCAGCGCCGCGATGACGGCGACCACGAGGAACGTGCCTGGCATCCGCACCCAGCGCACGTATGGATCGCTGCGGAAGGTGACGGTGCGGTGCAGCCCGTAGGACAGCAGCGACGCGATGGCGATGGCCATGAGGTCGGCCAGCACCAGGATCCAGCCGAGCTCGAGGCGCAGGAGCACGAGCAGGCCGATGTCGACCGCCGTGGGCACCAGCGCCACGAGGCCGAACCGCCAGATGCGTGCCGTCACTTCTCTGGCGGTGGGGAGGGCCAGGACGGTCCGGCCGACGCCGGCTCCGCGTCGTCTGGCTCCGACGCCGGCTCCGTCGCGTCTGGCTCCGTCGCGTCTGGCTCCGGCGCGGCCACGACCACGGGCGGGCGGCGGGCCAGCCACACGAGCCCGACCAGTCCCACCAGCGTCATCAGGTAGGCGAACAGCTCGATCGGCTCGCGGCCGTAGCTGAGCTCGACCTGCTCGTCGGTTGGCACCACGACCATGAGGTTCGGCGCCACGCGGTAGGGCCCGTCGGCGCCGCTGACCTGCCAGTTCGGGAAGTACGAGGCCTTGACCAGGACGGGCTCGCCGACCTCGTCGACGGTGAAGGAGATGCGATCGGTGTCGACCTCGAGGTCGCTCACCGTCGTGTCTCCGGTGCGTCGGGGCGCAGGCGCCGCGTCGGCGTCTCCCGTGCTCGCGTCGCGCCACTCGCTGGTGGTGACGTGGCGCCACTCGTCAGGGCCCGACGAGGCGATCATCGTGTCCCAGCGGCTGGGGTCGGTGAACCACGACACGGCGGGGCCCATGCAGCGGCCGTCGGCGTCCTTGCTGCGGCAGATCCAGTCGTGCTGCGCGTCGTCGACGTCGGAGAGGACCACCGGCGGGCTGTCGAGCGGCTCGACGAGCTCGGACCCCTCGACCTCGAAGATCGCCCACGGTCCCGACGTGGCGATCTCCTCCAGGTCCGGATGAGCGCGGGCGGCAGTCGTGGCCTGCACCGAGGTGGCCATGTAGTAGCGCACGCCCATGATCTGGAGGTGACCCACGCCCTCGTCGATGTTGAAGCCCGCGTAGGGAAGGTCGCGCTGCGCGGCGCTGGGCTCGGCCGACAGCTCCACCTGGGTGAGGAAGTGGAACGGCGTCGTGGCCGAGGCCTCGAAGAAGAGACCCTCCATGGATCCGATGCAGCCGTCGGTCCAGTGCGGGAGCAGCATGAGCGCCATCGGGGTGCCGTAGCGGTTGAGGTCGCTGTCGTACTCCCAGAAGGTGCGGCCGCAGCCGTGCTCCTCGCCGATCTCGGCCATCGTCGAGACGACGTCTCGGTACTCGGCGTAGGCCTGCTTGCCCTCGAAGCCCTCGTAGTTCCACCGCGCCCATGACCGCACGAAGCTCGACTGGTCCGGCGCGCTCTCGAGGAAGAACCACGAGTAGCTGTTGTCCGGCTTGGTGTCCCCGAAGGGCAGCGTGCGCAGGGGCATGCCGACCATCACCATGCACGCGAGCATCCCGCCGACCGCCGTGACCGCCGGGCCGACGATGCTCGGACGCTCAGGGTCGCGGGCCGCGAGGACCGCGAGCGTGCGACCGACCTCGGCCACCCCGATGGCGGCCAGCATGTAGAGCGACAGGTAGTAGAAGGGCAGTAGCCGGGCGTTCCAGAGCCGACCCTGAGGAGCGACGACGAAGGCCACCCCGGCGACGATGACGAACGCGCCGATCAGCCACCCGGCGCGGATCCTGAAGAACAGCGAGAGCACCAGCCCGACCAGAGCCAGCGCGATCACCCAGCGGAGGTCGACGGCCGAGTCGGGCGACCGGGGCACGAGGTTGTGCCAGAAGGTGTGCTCGCCCCAGTCGAAGGTGAACAGGGTCTCGCGCAGCGCGCCGAAGTCGTTGGCCTCCGAGAGGTGGGGCAGCTTCTCCCAGCCCATGTCGTTGACGAAGTCGCTCTGCCACACGAAGGGCAGCACCCAGAAGGCGGACAGGAGCCCGCCGACGGGCAGCACGCCGACCAGCCAGCGCAAGGTGCTCATAGCCGGGCGACGCAGCACCGCGATCACCGCGGTGCCCGCCAGCGCGTAGAAGGCCGGGATGATGTGGCACAGCCCGGTGAGGGCCAGCAGCGCCGCGGCCAGGGCCCGGTGCCGACCCGTGCGCAAGCCCCGCACGACCACGCCGAGGTAGACGATGGCCACAGAGAGGCTGATCGAGAACGCGAACTCGCCGGCGAGGGTCGAGGCGACGTTGCCGCCGTAGATCGTGAAGTTGCGGTCGAACAGGAAGGCGAGGCTGGCGACCGAGAGCAGCGCCGGACCGGGGAAGGGCAGGTTGGCCAGCCGCCCGAAGGCGTAGGCCGAGATCGGCAGCGACACGACGCCGCTCACGGTCACCAGCTTGAAGGCCGTGCCGTAGGGCAGCTCGGCGCCGAGCACCGCCACCACCACAGCCGCCGCGATCAGCAGGTTGCGCCGGGCGCCGGGGCCCTCCCGCCAGGCCAGCACCGCGAGCACGGCCGCTGCCGCGAAGGGCACCACCACGAACGGGCCGCCGAAGATCCCGACGTCGAGAGCCACGATCAGCAACGACGGGATCACCATGTAGAACTGGTACGCGGGGAACCCGGCGTACCAGTCAGGGGTCCACCCGGACAGGCGGAGCTCGGGCAAGAGGTTGTCGCGCAGGAACGCGGGGCCCCACACGTGGGCGCCCATGTCGCCGCCGGCGGGCACCGCGCTCGACAGGATCTGCGACGGGTGCAGGTTGCCGAAGACGTACGCCGCGCAGGCGACGACCACGACGGCGTCCAAGACGCGGCGGATCACCCGGTCGCGCTGCACCGTGGACGGCGGCGGGGGCCGGGGCGGCCAGTCGTCCTCGCCGTCGTCGTCGGCGGTGGGGAGCGGGGCCGCATCGTCGATCCAGGGCTGATCGGTGGCCGTCGGCTCGTCGGCTACGTCGAGCGCGCCGGAGCGAGCGGTGTCCGGGCCGTCCTCCGTGGCGGTGCTGCCGTCGCTGTCGTTGCCGTCCATGTCGCCGCTCATCGTCGCACTCCGCCGAGGTCGCGCACGGTCACAGCGCCAGGAGCGCGATGACCGTGACCATGTTGAACGCGATGTGCGCCGCTATGGCAGGGCCGAGCCGACCGCTGCGGTGGGTTAGGACCCCGGCCACGAGTCCGAACAGGACGAGGGCCGGCAGCTGGAGCATCTGGAGGTGACTGGCCCCGAACACGACGGCGCTGATCACGATCGCAGCCGCCGGCGGCAGGCCCCGCTTGAGCAGCGATCGCTGGAAGAGGCCCCGGTAGAAGATCTCCTCCACGATCGGGGCGCCCACCCCGACGATGAGGATGAGCAGCACCACGCCGAGAGGCCCGTCGGCGCGGTCGGTGAGCTCGCGGGCCGGGCCCTCGACGTCTGACGCGTCCTTGTCGAGCAGGCGCAGGAGCGGCCAGTACAGCAGCGGCACGGCGATCAGCTGGAGCCCGGTACCGATCGCTCCGCCCTGCCACGCGTCACGCCAGCGGGCCCGCAGGCCGAGGTCGGCGACGAGGCCGCGACCCTTCAGGCGGGTGGCGACGTAGGGCACGCCGAGGAGCCCGACCCAGAGCGCGGCCTGGGAGAGGGCCACGAGCGAGAGCGGCAGCTCGTCGACCTCGTCGACGGTGCGGCCAGTGGCGGCCAGGATCACGGAGAGCACCAGCTGGGCGCTGGCCAGACCGATGCTGAACCCGAGCACGACGTCGCCGAGACCCCAGCGGCGATCAGCGCCAGGCACGTCGAGCGGAGCGGGGGCCTGGGCCTCGGTCACCTCGTGAGGTTAGAGGCCGCGCGGCCGGTCGCAGGACCGGGGCTCAGGAGGCGATGGCGTGGGTGAGGGCGGCGGGAAAGCGCACCCGCTCGTCCTGCAGCGTCCAGCCCTGCGGCACCCGCAGCGACTCGGCGTGCGTGGAGCACATGTCGTAGTGCATCGGGTGCGAGTCGGCACCGAGCGACTCGAGCCACGCGGTGCGGTTCGCGTAGTCGTAGGTGAGGGTGGCAGAGGCGCTCGCGTTGCACCCCGGCTTGGCGCAAGACCGGCTGCTGCTCATGCCTCGAAACCGTACCGAGATCGCGGCCGATCGACGCGGATGCCCCTGCTTCCTGAGGGAGCGCCCGCCATTCCGGCGGTCGGACCCGTATCCTGTCGCCATGAGCCCCGAGGGTCTGCCGCCTCCCCCGCCCCCGCCGCCCCGCGACTCCCGTGGGCCCGGGCGATCGTTCCGTGGCGACCAGGGCATGCCGAAGTGGGGCCTGTGGGTGCTGCTCGGCCTCACCCTCATGGTCGTGGTGCTGCCCAGCATCATCGACACCAGCTCCAAGGACGAGATCTCCTACTCGGAGTTCATGGCCCAGGTGCGCGATGGCGACGTCGAGAGCGTCAAGATCGACAACACCAACGGCGACATCACCGGCGAGCTGAGCAGCGGCGCCGAGTTCAGCACCACGGGCCCGCTCGACGGCGGCATCCCGGACTCCGACCTCACGGTGCTGCGCGAGCAGGACGTCAAGGTCGAGTACGACACCCCGCAGGCCAGCTTCTTCGCCAGCCTCCTGCCCTTCCTCATCCCCGTCGGCATCTTCATCGCGTTCTTCTGGTTCATGCAGCGACGCGCGCAGAGCCAGATGGGCGGGATCATGTCGATCGGCCGCTCCAAGGCCAAGACGTACTCCACCGAGCGCCCGGGCACGACCTTCGCCGACGTGGCCGGCTACGAGGGCGTCAAGCAAGACATCAAGGAGGTCGTCGACTTCCTGAAGACGCCGGAGCGGTTCCGCGAGATCGGCGCCCGCATCCCCAAGGGCGTGCTGCTGGTCGGCCCGCCCGGCACCGGCAAGACGCTCATCGCCCGCGCCGTCGCCGGCGAGGCCGGCGTGCCGTTCCTGTCGGTCACCGGCTCCGACTTCATGGAGATGTTCGTGGGCGTCGGCGCCAGCCGCGTGCGCGACCTCTTCGCCAGCGCCAAGAAGATGGGCCGGGCGATCATCTTCGTCGACGAGATCGACTCCATCGGCCGCAAGCGCGGCGCCGGCCTCGGCGGCGGCCACGACGAACGTGAGCAGACGCTCAACCAGATGCTCTCCGAGATGGACGGCTTCGAGGCTACCGAGGGCATCGTGATGATGGCCGCGACCAACCGGCCCGACATCCTCGATCCCGCGCTGCTGCGCCCGGGCCGCTTCGACCGCCAGGTCGTCGTGCCGCTGCCCGAGTCGAGCGAGCGCGAGGCCATCCTGCGGGTGCACGCCAAGTCGAAGCGCCTCTCCTCCGACGTCGACCTCGAGGTCGTGGCCCGGGGCACTCCCGGCATGTCCGGTGCCGACCTCGCCAACCTCGTCAACGAGGCGGCCCTGTTCGCGGTGCGAGCCGGCGAGCAGGAGATCTACATGCGCCACTTCGAGATGGCGCGCGACCGGGTGCTCATGGGCCAGCGCCGCGAGTCGATGGCCCTCGCCGACAGCGAGAAGGAGGCCATCGCCTACCACGAGGCCGGTCACGCCGTCGCCGCTGCGGTGCTCACCCACGCCGACCCCGTCCACAAGGTCACGATCCTGCCGATGGGCATGGCGCTCGGCGTCACGCAGCAGCTGCCGGTCGACGAGCGCCACATCTACCGCCAGGACTACATCGAGGACAGCCTCGTGGTCCGCATGGGCGGCCGCATCGCCGAGGAGCTCGTGTTCGGCGTGATCTCCACCGGTGCCAACAACGACCTCGTCGGCTCCACGGAGCTGGCCCGCAAGATGGTGCGGGAGTGGGGCATGTCGGAGCGGGTCGGCCCGATGGCGTGGGGCTCGCAGGGCGCTGTCTTCCTCGGCGACGACCTCATGCACTCGCGCGACTACTCCGACGAGACCGCCCGCGTCATCGACGAGGAGGTGGAGGGCATCCTGCGCCAGCAGGAGGAGCGCTGCCGCCAGGTCCTCACCGAGCAGCGTCGTGGCCTCGACCTAGTCGCCCGGGCGCTGCTCGAGCACGAGACCATCGACGGCTCCGAGGTGTACCGCCTGGTCAAGCTCGGCCAGGAGGGTCGCACCGCCGTCGAGGAGTTCGGCGAGTGGCGCGCTACCGACGGCCGCGGCGAAGGGTCGGGCTCGCTCGAGTCGCCCACCGAGCCCGCTGCCGTCTCCCACGCCGCCCGCGACGCCCGCAGCTAGCCCGGCTCGGTCGGGCCCGCTGCTTCGATGGCGGCGGGG
>DATCYI010000007.1:0-6656 GCA_036570385.1 Acidimicrobiales bacterium
GCCACCTTCGCCGGCCACGGGCTCGTCGCCGGCGTGGGCCCAATCCTCGGCCGAGAGGGCCGGGCCGCCCTCGGCGGGCACCCACACCTGCTCACCGGTCTCGGGGTCGACGACCCACTCGCCCTGGGCCCACTCCTCGCCGGCGTAGGCCTCTTCGTCGGCCAGCTGCGTCTCGCTCTTGATGTCGACGCGCCAGCCGGTGAGGCGAGCGGCGAGGCGGGCGTTCTGGCCCTCCTTGCCGATGGCCAGGCTGAGCTGGAAGTCGGGGACGATCACGGTGGCGGTGCCCGTCTCGACGTCGATGCGGACCTCCTTCACCTTGGCCGGCGACAGGGCCTTCATCACGAAGTCGTACGGGTCGTCGGAGAACGGGACGATGTCGATCTTCTCGCCGTTCAGCTCGTTCACGACCTGGCGCACGCGGGCGCCGCGGGCACCGACGCAGGCGCCGACCGGGTCGACGTTGGCGTCGTTCGACCACACAGCGATCTTGGTGCGGTGACCGGGCTCGCGGGCACAGGCCTTGAGCTCGACGATGCCGTCGGCGATCTCGGGCACCTCCAGCTTGAACAGCTCGAGGATGAGGCCCGGGTGGGTGCGGGACACGACGATCTGCGGGCCCTTCGCGGTCTTGCGGACCTCGACGATGTAGGCCTTGAGCCGGGTGTTGGGCGCGGGGCGCTCGTAGGGCACCTGCTCCGCCTGGGGCAGGAGGGCCTCGACCCGACCGAGGTCGAGCAGGGTGTAGCGGCTGTCGGTCTGCTGGATGATGCCGGTGACGATGTCGCCCTCGCGGCCCGCGTACTCCTCGTACTTGAGCTCGCGCTCGGCCTCGCGGATCCGCTGGGTCATGACCTGGCGAGCCGTCATCGCGGCGATGCGGCCGAAGTCGTCGGGCGTGACGTCGAGCTCGGGGCCGTAGGGCTCGCCGTCCTCGTCGATCTCCTGGGCGAACACGCGCATGTCGAAGGTGTCGGGGTCGATCGTGACCCACGCGTACTCGTGGGCCTCGGGCATGCGCTTGTAGGCAGACTCCAGCGCGTCGGCTAGGGCGCCGAGGAGGGTGTCGACCGAGATGCCCTTGTCCTGGGCCAGTGCCGCCAGGGCCTCGCCCATGTCCAGGTTGCTCATGACCTCGCCTTCCTCTCGTTCTTCGGTGTGGGGCCCCACTCGAAGGTGGTACGGGCCCTTTCGATGTCGTCGTAGCGGAGGGTGCGCTCGGTGCCGTCGGCGCTCCGCACCGTGACGCTCTCGGCGTCGGCTTCGGTGACGGTGCCCTCGACTCGGCGGTCGCCTTCGATCCCGGGTCGGGTCTTCACCTTCACGGTGGTGCCCACTGCCCCGGCGTAGTGCTGCGGGGTGCGCAGCGGGCGCTCGAGGCCAGGCGTGCTCACCTCGAGCGTGTAGCTCCCCGCGATGGGGTCGTGCTCGTCGAGCGCTCGGGATGTGGCACGGGTGAGCTTGCTGATGGCGTCGATGTCGGCGCCGCCTTCGCGGTCGACGAGGACGCGCAGCACCCCGCCGGCCAGCTCCAGGTCGTAGAGGTCGAGCCCGGCAGCTTCGACGAGAGGCGCGATGATCTCGTGCACACGGTCAGCAGCGGCCATCGACGTCTCTCACCTCCTCCGCACAGAGCAACGGCGTGGGCCGAAGCCCACGCCGTTCCAGAACCACGAACGATCGAACAGGACGTGAAGCCTACCAGAGCGGCGCTCAGTACGACCTGGCCACGTAGGCCACCAGGTCGCTGTCGTCCTCGCTCGTCGGGAGGTCGCCGGAGGCGGTCTGGAGGCAGCGGACGGTGATGGCATCCTGGGCCAGGCGGGCCTCCCCTCCGTCCTTCACGAGGTCCCACGGGAGCCTGGCGAAGCCCACCTTGGCCGCCTCCACCGCCTCTTCGATCGAGGACACCTCGGCGGTGCGGTCGTCACGCCTGGCGATGGCGCCGGCCAGCATGTCGGCCTGGATCTGGGCCAGGAGGTTCGTGACGCGGTGCTCGACCTCGCCGACGGGCGAGGTGCGCTTCTCCCCCGTGTCGCGCCTGACGATGGTGACCAGGCCCTCCTTGAGGTCGCGGGGGCCGACCTCGATGCGCACCGGCACGCCCTTCAGCTCCCAGTCGGTGGCCCGGCGCCCGAAGCTGGTAGCCACCTGTGAGTCGACCCGCACCTTCACACCGGCCGCCTTGAGCTCGGCCGCGAGGGCGTCGGCCGCGTCGCCGGCACCGTCCTCGTCGCGCACCAGCAGCACGACCACCTGGGTGGGCGCCAGGGCCGGTGGGACCACCAGCCCGGAGTCGTCGCCGTGGGCCATGATCAGCCCACCGACCATGCGCGTCGACACACCCCACGACGTGGTCCACGCGAGCTGCTGCTCTCCCCCGTCGTCGAGGTACGTGATGTCGAACACCTTGGCGAAGTTCTGGCCGAGGTCGTGGGACGTGCCCATCTGCAGCGCCTTGCCGTCGCCCATCATCCCCTCGACGGTGAGGGTGTTGATGGCGCCAGGGAAGCGCTCGGCTGCGGTCTTGCGGCCGGGCAGCACCGGGATGGCGAGCACGTTGACCATGAAGTCGGCGTAGACGTCGCGCAGGATCTGCTCGGCGTAGGCCGCGCTGTCCTGGGCGGTGGCGTGGGCGGTGTGGCCCTCCTGCCAGAGGAACTCTGTGGTGCGGAGGAACAGCCGGGGGCGCAGCTCCCAGCGCACCACGTTGTTCCAGAGGTTCAGCAGCAGCGGCAGGTCGCGGTAGCTCTGGATCCACTTGCCCATGTACTCGCCGATGACCGTCTCGCTGGTGGGCCGGACCACGAGCGGTTCCTCGAGGTCCTTGCCGCCGGCATGGGTGACGATGGCCAGCTCCGGGCTGAAGCCCTCGACGTGATCGGCCTCGCGGGTGAGGTAGCTCTGCGGGATGAACAGCGGGAAGGCGCAGTTGTCGGCCCCGGCCTCCTTGATGCGGACGTCGAGCTCCGCCTGCATCCGCTCCCAGATCCCGTAGCCGTACGGCCGGATGACCATCGTGCCCCGGGCCGGACCGTTCTCGGCCATCTCAGCCTTGGCCACGACGTCTTGGTACCAACGCGGGAAGTCGTCGGCCTGAGGGGTGAGGATCGGAGCCTTCGCCATAGTGAGCCGATCGTACGAGACGCCGCCGGCCCCGCCCCCACCGGTACCCGATGGCGGCAGCGCGTCGCGCGTCGAATGGTGTCTGACACCATTCGACGCGGGGTCAGTCTTCGACGCGCTTGCGGATCAGGTCTACGCGCTGGCCGGAGGCGTTGGCGTCGGCGCCCTTGTCGACGAGGAGGGCGGCTCGGTCCTTCGCGGCCTCGCGGGCGGCCTTGGCGGTGTCGACGCGGGCCAGGGCGGCTTCGGTGCCGTGCTCCTGGATGAACTCGGCCCACTCCACGAGCGTGGCGACCATCTCGTCCTCGGGGACGACGGCGACGTTCTGGCCCTTGACGAACAGGTGGCCGCGCTTGTTGCCGGCGGCGATGCCGATGTCGGCGTCGCGCGCCTCGCCGGGACCGTTGACGACGCAGCCCATCACCGCGACCTGCAGCGGGATCTCGCGGTCGCCGAAGGCCTCCATGGCCTCCTTGGCCACCTGGATCACGTCGACCTCGGCCCGGCCGCAGCTGGGGCAGGCGATCAGGTCGATGTTCTTGCGCTCCCGCAGGCCCAGCACCTCGAGCAGCTGGCGGCCGGCGCGGGCCTCCTCCACCGGGTCGGCGGTGAGGCTGTAGCGGATCGTGTCGCCGATGCCCTCGGCGAGCAGCGTGGCCATCCCCGCGGTGGCCTTGAGCAGCCCCGCCGGGGGCGGGCCGGCCTCGGTGACGCCGAGGTGCAGCGGGTGGTCGACGGCGTCGGCCAGGAGCCGGTAGGCCTCGATCATCAGCGGCACCGACGACGCCTTGACCGAGATCTTCACGTCGTCGAAGCCGACCTCGCGGAAGTAGGCCAGCTCCATCTCGGCCGACTCGACCATCGCCTCGGGGGTGACCTGACCGCCGTGCTTCTCGTAGAGCTTCGGGTCGAGGCTGCCGCCGTTGACGCCGATCCGGATCGGTATGCCGCGGTCCTTGCACTCCTGGGCCACGAGCTTGATGTGCTCGGGCTTGCGGATGTTGCCCGGGTTGAGGCGCAGGCAGTGGACACCGGCCTCGAGCGCGGCCAGGGCCATGCGGTGCTGGTGGTGGATGTCGGCGACGATCGGGACCGGGGACCGAGGCACGATCTGGGCGAGGCCCTCGGCCGCCTCGATCTCGTTGCAGGTGCAGCGCACGATGTCAGCGCCGGCGGCCGCCAGGGCGTAGATCTGCTGGAGCGTGCCCTCGACGTCGGCCGTCTTGGTGATGGTCATCGACTGCACGCTGATCGGGGCACCGCCGCCGACGGGGACCTTGCCCACCATCACCTGGCGGGTGTTCCGGCGCGGGTAGGAGGACTCGCCGATCTGCATCAGCGCACCACGCTCATCCGACGCCGATCGGGTCGACGATGTCGAGGTAGACCGACGAGGCGCCCAGCATGATCAGGAACAGGAAGACGGCGTAGGTGAGCGGCAGCAGGCGGGACACGTCGACCATGTGGCGCCGGCCACCGATCGAGCGGATGCGCTCGTAGGTGGCGATGGCTGCGTGCCCGCCGTCGAGCGGCAGCAGCGGGATCATGTTGAGGAGCCCGATCGAGATGTTGACGAGGGCCATGAGGATCAGGAAGTCGCTGATCTCGTCGTCGCCCATGGAGGCGCCGATGCGGGCCACCCCGAGGATCGACACGAGCCGGTTCTGCCCGCTGTCATCGACCGAGGCGCTGCTCGCTGCTCCACCGGAGCCGCCCGAGCCCACTGTGGGTCCGGAGGGCTCGGTGTTGCCACCCTCGATGACGGTGGAGGCGAAGTCGCCGATGCCGCCGGTGAAGAACGAGCCCAGGCTGGTGACGGTCTCACCCAGGAACGTGGCGGTGGTGGACCCGGCCTCGGTGAAGGTGCGGACGAAGCCTGCGCGCACGTTGGGCTGCTCGGGGAAGCCGCCGCCGATGCCCAGGAAGCCGAGCGAGCGATCGTCGGGGCGGCGACCGATGGTGGTGTCGACCTCGATGGTGCGACCGTCGCGCTCGACGACCAGCGCCACCTCGTCGCCGCCGCGCTCCTCCACGAGCGGGCCGACGTCTTCGAAGCGCACGACAGGCTCGCCGGCGATGCTCACCAGGTCGTCGCCCGGCTCCAGGCCCGCGGCTGCGGCCGCCGAGCCCTCGACGACGTTGCCGACGATCCAGGTCGACTCGTCGATCGGCTCCGCGCCGAGCTCGTGGGCGAGCTGGGTGTCCGCCGGGACGCCGACGATGCCGAACACGACGATGAACAGGACGAAGGCCTGGGCCAGGTGCATGAGCGACCCGGCGGAGACCACGAGCAGGCGCTTCGGGTAGGACTGCTGGCGGTAGGTGCGAAGCTCGTCCTCCGGCGGCACCTCGTCGAGGTTGTTCATGCCGATGATGCGGACGTAGGCGCCGATCGGCAGGAGCTTGAGGCCGTACTCGGTCTCGCCGCGCCGGAACGACCAGAGCTTCGGCCCGAAGCCGAGGAAGAACTCGGTGACCTTCATGCCCGTCCACTTGGCGGTGAGGTAGTGGCCGAGCTCGTGCAGGAAGATCATCACCGACAGGGCGCCGATGATCAGCAGCCAGCCCTTCCCGGCGAACACGCCAAGCGCCACGACGGCCGCGGCGATGAGTGCAACGCGCCAGCGCCCCCCGGCCAGCTCGCCCCGAGGGTCGGATCCGCCTGCGGCCCCGGTCATCCGGCTGGAGATCGGCGGCGGAGGCGGCGGACCTTCGGAGTGGGGGGTTCGGATGTCGGTCACGCGGTGAGCCTCTCGTCGATCACGACCGAGGCCACCTCTCGTGCCCGGCGGTCGGCGTCGATGACGGCATCGACGCTGTCTGCGATGCCCCCATCATGCCGGGAAAGGACCTCGGAGAGTACGTCGGGGATGGTCGTCCAACGGATCCGGCCGGCGAGGAAGGCCTCGACCGCCACCTCGTTGGCGGCGTTGAGGGTGGCTGGCGCCAGCTCGCCGGCGCGGCCGGCCTGGTAGGCGAGGCCGAGGCACGGGAACGCCTCGAGGTCAGGGGGCTCGAAGTCGAGCCGGGCCAGCGACGCCCAGTCGATCCGTCCGAACGGGGTGCGGCCTCGGTCGGGGTGGGCCAGCGCGTAGGCGATCGGCAGCTTCATGTCCGGCATGGAGAGCTGGGCGATGGTGGCGCCGTCGGTGAACTCGACCATCGAGTGCACCACCGACTGCGGGTGGACGACCACCTCGATCCGGTCGTAGTCGACGTCGAATAGCTCGTGGGCTTCGATCACCTCGAGGCCCTTGTTCATGAGCGTCGACGAGTCGACGGTGATCTTGGGGCCCATCGACCACGTGGGGTGGGCGAGGGCCTGCTCGACCGTGACGTCGGCGAGCTCGGCGCGCGTGCGGCCCCGGAACGGCCCGCCGGATGCGGTCAGGACGATGCGGGCGACCTCCGGTCCGGCGTGGGCATCGTGGTGCTGGGCCCGCAGGCACTGGTGCACCGCGCAGTGCTCGCTGTCGACGGGCAGCAGCTGACCGGCGCCCGGCTGGGACCGGACGCGGCGCACCACCGGG
>DATCYI010000008.1:0-13026 GCA_036570385.1 Acidimicrobiales bacterium
TCCGACGGCAAGGGGCGCGAAGGCGCGGCCAACCTCCAGACCCACCTCCACTACGGCGAGCGCTTCGCCGTGGCGGCCGAGGTGGGTGAGGCCGTGTTCGCGGCCAGGCCGGCGAGCCCGGCCCAGACCGCCTTCGAGATCGCCTGCAGCTGGGCCCGGGCGGGAGACGTCGACCGAGCCGCCCGCTGGCTCGACCAGGCCGCCGATGCCGGCTTCCGGGCCGCGTCGATAGTCGACGGCGAACCGGACCTCGCGGCGGTGCGCGAGCACCCCACCTGGCCTGTCCTGCGGGCCCGCCTGATCTGACGTGCCGGCGAGCACTCGATCGGTAGGGTCGATCGGATGACGAAGCCCTTCCTGCTCGGGGTCGCCGGTGGGAGCGGAAGCGGCAAGACCACCGTCGCCGAGCGCCTGGCTGATGTCGTGGGCGGCGGCGACCTGGCGCTTCTGCGGCTCGACGCCTACTACCGAGACCGCAACCACCTGCCCTTCGAGGAGCGGGAGGCGATCAACTACGACCACCCCGACGCCTTCGACTGGCCGCTGCTGCTCGACCATGTGGCCGCGCTGCTCGACGGCATCGAGGTGCAGGTGCCGGTGTACGACTTCGCGACGTACCAGCGGCTCCCCGACCGGGTGGCGGTGGCCCCAGCTCCGATCGTCGTGGTGGAGGGGATCCTGGTGCTCTACGAGCCCGAGCTGCGGGAGCGCTTCGACCTGAAGGTGTTCGTCGACACCGATGACGACGTGCGGTTCATCCGGCGGCTCGAGCGAGACATCACCGAGCGCGAGCGCACGCCCGAGAGCGTGATCGAGCAGTACCTGACCACCGTGCGTCCCAGCCACCTGCAGTTCATAGAGCCGTCGAAGCGCTACGCGGACGTGATCATCCCGCACGGTGGCATGAACGCTCCGGCGCTCGACGTGCTGCTCGCCCGGATGCGCGAGCTGCTCCTGTCGTGACGCGAACCGACCCGCCCGGTGGTGGGCGGGTCGGATCCTCAGGGGTTGACCCGGTAGCGGCTGGCATCGAGCCAGGCGCGCTGTCGGGCCTGCTCCAGTCGCTTGTGGTCGAAGGCCTTGCGCCGCGGACGCTGGTCCGGGCGCGGGCGGTTCAGGTTCAGGCGCACGTCGGTCACCTCCTTCAACGAGACGTGCAGGCGCGGCCGGGCGCGCCGCTGCAGAGCGAGGGGTGAGCTGGTTGCTCAGGCGCCGATGAGAGTGTCGGCGACGAGGGTTCCGAGCTCATGAGGGATGTTCGTGCGCATCGCCAACAGGCTCTCCTCTCGTCGCCGGGCACCAGGGTCGTGCTCCCCGGTGCGTGTGCTGTGCATCCTGGTGCGGGCTAGCCCGCACGTCGAACGAATTAAAGGTCGGTTTGGCCTAGGCCTCGAGCGAGACCTGCTCCTTGGCCCAGCGGTAGTCGGCCTTGCCGGCGGGGGAGCGCACGATGGCGTCGACGAAGCGGAAGGACTTCGGGAGCTTGTAGCGAGCGATGTGGGTCGCCGCCTCGGTGCGCAGCGCCTCCTCGTCGGGCGCGGCGCCGTCACGCAGCTGCACCACCGCGACCACCTCCTGGCCCCAGCGCTCGGAGGGCCGGCCGGCCACGACGACGTCGTAGACGTCGGGATGGTGGGCGATGGCCTGCTCGACCTCCTCGGCGAAGATCTTCTCGCCACCGGAGTTGATGGTCACCGACTCCCGGCCGTAGAGCTCGATGACGCCGTCGGCGGTGAGCCTGGCCCGGTCACCGGGCACCGCGTAGCGGGTGCCATCGATGACAGGGAAGGTGCGTGCTGTCTTGTCCGCGTCGCCGAGGTAGCCGAGGGGCACCCGGCCTTCCTGGGCCAGCCAGCCCACCTCGGTGTGCCCGGCCGACAGCGCCGCCGTGAGGTCGTCGTTGACGATCGCAGCACCAGGTCCGGGTGTGAACGTGCCGGTGCTGGCGCTCTTCCCGGCGGCGCTCATGTGGGACATCTGGCTGCCGGTCTCGGAGGCGCCGACCGCGTCCATGACCATGACCGTGGGCAGCTGGGCGAGGAAGCGGTCCTTGAGGGTGGAGTTGAGGGGCGCGCCACCGGACACGATGAGCAACATCGACCCGGTGTCGTGGGGCTCGCCGCGCTCGGCCGCCATCTCGAGCTCGTCGACCAGAGGTCGGGCGAAGGCGTCGCCGACGATCAGCAGGATGTTCACCTGCTCGCGGGCGACGGTCTGCCACACGTCGACCGCGTCGAGCGCGACGGTGTCGTCCTGGATGCAGACGGTGTTCCCGCCGTTCATCGCGTTCAGGGCCAGCCAGTGGCCGGCGCCGTGCATGAACGGCGGAGCAGGCAGGAGCCGGGCACCGCCGCCTTCGGCCGCGGCCACGATCTCGTCCAGGGAGGCCCACTCCGCGCCGTTGGCCAGGTTCCGTCCGCCCATCGACGCCACGAAGATGTCGGCCTGGCGCCAGAGGACGCCCTTGGGCATGCCCGTGGTGCCGCCCGTGTAGAGGATGTAGAGGTCGTCGGGGCTCCACTCAACGTCGGGCCGCTCGGGGCTGGCGGCGGCGAGGGCGTCCTCGTACCAGACGGCGCCCGGCAGGAGATCGGCGCCCGTGCCGTCGTCCACCTGGAGCAGCACCTGGAGCCGAGGCAGGTCGGGCAGCACCTCGAGGATGCGCTCGGCGAACGCCGAGTGGAACACGACCGCCTCCGCACCGCTGTCGTTGAGCAGGTAGCGCAGCTCCTCCGCGACGTAGCGGTAGTTCACGTTGAACGGAGCGACGCGGGCCTTGTAGGCGCCGAGCATGGATTCGAGGTACTCGTTGCCGTTGTGCAGGTAGCAGGCCAGGTGGGCCTGGCCTGACTGGTGGCCGCCCAGAGCCTCGCGCTCCTCGCGCGGTTGGAGCCCGGCGGCCAGGAGGTGGTTCGCGAGCCGCCGTGTGCGATCGGTGACGTCGGCGTAGGTGAGCCGTCGATCCCGCCAGACGATGGCCTCTCGGTCGGGCACGGCAGCCGCGACGGCTTCGTGCACCTGAGCGAGGTTGAACTCCATGGACCGGTCCCCCCGAGGTCGGATCACTGTGGCTCGGGCAACCTAGTTCGAAGCCGCTGCCGCTTAGGACCCGAGCGGATAGGTGAACGCCGGATGGGGCCCGGCTCAGCCGTCGGCGGCGCAGCGGGTGCCGGGCGGGGGCGGCGCGAGGTCCACGAGGTAGCGGGTGATCGCTGCCTCGGCGCAGTCGGAGTCGCCGATGGCCACGTGTCCGGCCATGTCCACGGTTAGCAGCACGCCCGACTCGAGGTCGGCTGCGACCTGCTCCGCCTGGGCGTAGGGGGTGGCGACGTCACCGGTGCTGCCGACGACGAGGATGGGCGGCGCGCCGGGGGCGTCGACCGGTGCCACGGTGCGGGTGGTCGAGGGCCAGAACGCGCACGGGAGCAGCTCGTTGGCGGCCACGGCGCCGAAGCGGGGTGAGCGCTCAGCGGCGGCCCGGGCGTTCTCCTGCCAGGCCTCGAAGCCGAGCGGGTGCGGTGCGTCGAGGCAGTTGACCAGCGCGAACGGCACGTAGTCGACGAGGCCGGTGAACCAGGCGGACAGCCGGGCCACGTCGCTGAGGTCGCCGGCGAGGCCCTTGTCGACGGCATGCCAGAGCGGCGCCCACCGGTCGGTGCCGTAGGTCGCGGAGAACGCCGCGTAGGCCAGCTGCGTCGGGCCCACTCCGGAGCCGGCTCCAGCGCCCTGCTCCACCTGGGCGGCCAGCTCGTCGTAGGCGTCGAGCAGCCGCCGGCCCTGCGCGCTGAACGGGCAGGCGGGGTCGGCGGCGCACGCTGCGTCGACCTCGGCGAAGGCGTCTTCCAGGGCCACGACCTGGGTGCTGGCCATCGCTGACGACACCGCAGCCGGGTCGCTGACGCCGTCGAGCACCATGGCGCGCACCGAGGTCGGGAACGCGTCTGCCCAGAGCAGCCCGATGAGGGTGCCGTAGGAGAGCCCCACGAAGCTGATCTGGGGCTCGCCCAGGTTCCGCCGGATCACCTCCAGGTCGCGCACGACCTCCACCGTGCCGAGGTGGGCCAGGCGCTCGCCCTCCGTTGCGGTGCACTCCTCAGCCACCGCCCGTGCGGCGAGCTCCAGCGCCGTGCTCTCCTGCTCGTCGTCGGGTCCGAGGTCGGTCGAGCGGAACGCATCGACGGCGGCGCCGCAGCTGACCGGTGTGCTCTGCCCGACACCACGAGGGTCGAAGCCGACGATGTCGAAGCGCGCGGCCACCTCGTCGCTGATCGAGAAACCCCGACGCACCCGGTTCACGCCCGAAGCGCCCGGACCGCCCGGGTTCATGATCAACGTGCCGATCCGCTCCCCGGGCTCGCTGGCTGGTCGCTTGATGAGCGAGATCGAGAGCGTCGCTCCGCCGGGGTTCTCGTAGTCGACCGGGACGTCGGTGGTGGCGCACTGGAACCCGCCGCCGCACGGCGCCCAGGCGATTGGAGCGGGTGGCGGGAGGGCGACCGTCGTGGTGGTCGTGGGCGGCGCGGTGGTCGTCGTGGTGGACGGCGGGCGCGTCGAGGCGGTCTCGGCGGCGGCGGCGGTGAAGGGGGCGTCGCCATCGCCGGTGGTGCACCCGGTGACCAAGGCCGCGACGAGCAGGACCACAGCCAGGCTCGGACCCCGCTTACGCCTGACCATCACCTCAGGGTAGGGCTCGATCCCTGGGAGGCTGATGGATCACTCGTAGTAGCGGAAGACGTTCTCGCTCACGCAGCTGGGCTTGGACGCGCCCTCGCACTCGAAGGTGAAGCGCATCAGCACCTGGGCGCCGCCGGCGATGTCGGTGACGTCGAGCAGGTCGACCCCGACCCGCAGCTTGGCGCCGACCGGCACGGGGGAGGGGAAGCGGACCTTCTCGCAGCCGTAGTTGACGGCCATCTTCACGCCGTCGACGCGCACGACCTGGGGCACGAGGACCGGGCCGAGCGAGAGGGTGAGGTAGCCGTGGGCGATCGGTCCACCGAAGGGGCTCTCGGCCGTGGCCCGCTCGGGGTCGACGTGGATCCACTGGTGGTCACCGGTGGCATCGGCGAAGAGGTTCACCCGCTCCTGGGTGATCTCCATGTAGTCGCTGTAGCCGAGGTGCTGCCCGATGAGCTCTTTGAGGCCTGCGATGCCCTGCACGGTGGTCGTCATGGGTCGATCATGCCCGACCGGACCGGGGTGCCACCACCCGTCGTGGCAGGATCGGGCGATGGATGGGGGACTGGCGGGCGTCGTGCTGGCAGCTGGTGCGGGCACCCGCCTGCGTCCGCTCACCCTCTTGCGGCCGAAGGTCCTCTGCCCGGTCGGCAACGTGCCCCTGATCGACCTGGCCCTAGCCCGGCTCGGCTCCGTCGGCTCCGTGGCGGTGAACGTCCACCACGGCCGTGCGATGCTCGACGCCCACCTCGATCCCGGAGTGCACCGGTCCTACGAGGAGAGCCTGCTCGGCACCGCGGGAGCCCTCGGTCAGCTCCGGGGCTGGCTCGACGGGCGTGCCGCGCTGGTGGTCAACGGGGACGCCTGGTGCCCCGGAGCCCTCGACGACTTCGTGGCCGGCTGGGACGGTGAGCGGGTGCGCCTCCTGCTGGCTGGTGACGACGAGCTCCAGCCCCGCAGCGGAGTGGCCGCAGCCCTGATGCCGTGGTCAGAGCTGAGCCGTCTCGAGGCCACCCCGTCGGGCCTTTACGAGGTCTCCTGGCGTGCCGCCCAGTCCGAGCGCCGCCTGGACGTGGCCCGCCTCGACACCCCCTTCATCGACTGCGGAACCCCCGCCCAGTACCTAGCCGCCAACCTCGCCGCCACAGCCGGCAAGAGCGCAATAGGCGAAGGCGCAGAGGTAGACGGGAAGGTAGAGCAGTGCGTCGTCTGGCCAGGCGCAGAGGTGAGACAGCCGGAGAATTTGTTTCGTGCGATCAGAGCGAATGCTCGCGTGACGGTCTACGTGAGGTGAGACCAAGAGGAGGGGGAGCGTGAGGGGGAACGCTCCGCGTGCCCCCGCACCCGCGCACGATCCGGCTCCGCCGGTCGTGTGCACAAGCCCTCAGCGCGAGCCGAAGGCGAGCACAGCTTGGCTAGCTCGGTTCCGAACCTCCGGTTCGGGACCGAAAGGCGAGCTGTCCGCACGCCGCGTCGATCTCGGTGCCGCGGGTCTTGCGGATGGTGGCGTTGACGCCACCGGCCTGGAGGCGATCACGGAACTCGCGCACCCGCCGCGGTGGGGTGCCGCGGACCGCGTAGCCGGGGGTCGGGTTGAGCGGGATCAGGTTCACGTGCGCGGCGAGCGGGAGGCTGCGCGAACGCTCGATGAGGAGGTCGGCGTCGTCGTCGCGGTCGTTCACGCCGTCGATCAGGGCCCACTCGAAGGAGAGTCGCCGGCCCTTCGCCAGGAGGTACCCGCTGCACGCGTCCATGAGCATGGAGAGCGGGTAGCGCTTGTTGAGCGGCACCAGGTCGTTGCGGAGCACGTCGTCGGCGGCGTGGAGCGACACGGCCAGGTTCACGGGCAGCTGCTCGGCGGCCATGCGCCGGATCCCGGGGACGACGCCGACGGTGGACACCGTGATGTGACGGGCCGACAGGCCGATGTCGTCGTGGATGCGCTCGACCGCCGCCCACGTGGCGTCGTAGTTGGCCAGCGGCTCGCCCATCCCCATGAACACGACGTTGGAGAGGCGTCGTCCGTCCTGGCGGGAGCGGCGTCCGGCGCGCACCACCTGCTCGACGATCTCGCCCACCCTGAGCTGCCGGTCGAAGCCGGCCTGGCCGGTGGCGCAGAAGCTGCAGCCCATGGCGCAGCCGGCCTGCGACGAGACGCACACCGTGGAGCGGTCGTCGTAGTGCATGAGGACGGTCTCGATGCGGGTGCCGTCGTGCAGCTCCCACAGCCACTTCACGGTCTCGCCGGCGTCGCTCTGGGACTCGGCTACGACGGTGAGCGCCTCCGGCAGTGAGCGCGACAGCTCAGCCCGCAGCGCCTTCGGGAGCGTCGTGAGGTCGGAGAGGTCGGTCAGCTGCTCGTAGAGGCCGGACCAGGCCTGGTCGACCCGGTAGCGAGGCTGGCCGGCCAGTCGCTCGGTGAGCTGCTCGCGGCTGAGGTCGTAGAGGGTGGTCGGCGGCTTGCGCCTCGACCGCGTCGGCGCGGCGACCGGGGTCGTGCTCATCGTGCTGGGACCTGTCGATCGAAGGCGCGGTCGGAGCTGTGGACCGCGAAGCCGAGGTCGCGGTAGAGGCGCACAGCGGGCTCGTTGTCGGACTCGGTGTAGAGCATCCCGACGAGCAGGCCGGCACGGTGGAGGTGGTCGAGGCCGGCGAGGACGAGGCGACGGCCCAGGCCCCGCTTGTGGGCGGACGGATCGACGGCGATGACGTAGATCTCACCGAGCGGCGGCTCGGCGTCGGCGTGCACCTTCGTCCAGCAGAAGCCCACGAGGTGGTCGTCTACCTCGTGCAGGAGGAAGCCGGCGGGGTCGAACCAGGGCTCGCGCTCGCGGGCTTCGAGCTCGGCGAGGGTCATGTCGCTCTGCTCCGGGTGCCAGGAGAAGGCCCGGTTGTTGACGGCGAGCCACGCTTGCTCGTCCTGGCCCACGATGAACGGGCGCACCGCCAGCTCCCAGCTCTCGTCGATCGGGAGGGGCACACGCATCTGGTAGAGCTCTCGCCCCACGGCCATGCCGGCCGCTTCGGCGCAGGCCTGCCGGGCGGGGTCCACCCCTCGCACCCAGAGGCGCATGCGCCCTCCGCCGTGGTCGGCCACGTGATCGGCGGCGAACGCGAGCAGCGGGCCGCCGTGCGCCAGGGCCTCGTCGAGGTCGTCGGGGAGCCGGCCGAGGTCGACCTCCCAGCCTTCGTCGACAGGGGTGAGGGAGCCGCCGTCGCCGAGCTCGAGCGCCCGCGCGGGGTGGGTCGATCCGGCGGGTCGCATGGGAGCAGGCTACCGGCGGTGCCGGGTCGCTCCCCGGCCACCGGTACCCTCGGCGCTCGATGCCGTCCGACCCCCTTCCCGTAGTCGAGCGCCGCCCCCGGACAGCGGCGGGACGGGCCCGTCGTGCCCACGAGAGGCTCGCACTCGAGTACCCGGGCGACGCGGTCGAGCTCTGCGCGCTGAAGCACACCAACGCCTACGAGCTGCTCGCCGCCACGATCCTGTCGGCGCAGACCACCGACGAGCGCGTCAACATGGTCACGCCGCAGCTCTTCGCCCGCTACCCGGCTCCGGAGGACCTCGCGGTCGCAGAGTCGGCGGAGCTCGAGGAGATCGTCCGCTCCACCGGCTTCTACAAGAACAAGGCCAAGAGCCTCATCGGCATGGCCACCGGCGTCGTCGAGCGCTTCGGCGGCGAGGTGCCCCACAAGATGTCCGACCTGGTCACGCTGCCCGGCGTGGGCCGCAAGACCGCGAACGTGCTCCGCAGCGTCGCCCTCGACGAGCCCGGCCTGCCGGTCGACACCCACGTCGGGCGTCTCGCGGGTCGGCTCGGGCTCACCACGCAGACCGATCCGGTGAAGGTCGAGCTGGCCCTCAACCCGATGGTGCCGGCCAAGGAGCGGGGGCTGTTCAGCCTGCGGCTCATCCTCCACGGCCGGGCCGTCTGCGTGGCCCGCAAGCCCCGGTGCGGCGACTGCGTCCTGAACGACTTCTGCCCCAGCGCCTTCAAGGTCTGACCGCGTCGAATGGTGTCAGACACCATTCGACGCGAGTGATCGTCGTCAGGAGATCCTGGTGAGGAGGGCGCTCAGTCGGCGGCTCGCGGCCCGAAGGTTGCGCTCGACGTCGAAGAGGTCGGCGGCGACGTCTTCACGAGGGCTGCCCTGGTAGCCGTCGGCCAGACCCGTGATGCGGGTGGTGAGGTCGTCTAGCGCGGTCGAGAGTGCGGACAGCTGGGCGGCATCGAGCTCCATCGCCACAGTGTGCCCAGCCGACGAGCCGAACGGGTTTCGGGCCGCCGCTCGGGCACCCCTATCCTCACCTGGTGCTGAAGCGCCTGGATCTCCGCGGTGTCGAGGGCGACCTCCGAACGCTCCTGCCTCGACCTCAGGCACAGGTCGAGCCCCCGATCGACGAGGTCAGGGCTCTGCTCGAAGACGTTCGGCTTCGTGGAGACGACGCCCTGCGCGACATGACCAAGCGCTTCGACCGGGCCGAGATCGGCGACCTTCGCGTCCCCGACGACGAGGTGCAGGCCGCGCTGGCGGCCATCCCCGCCGACCTGCGCTCCGCTCTCGAGGTGGCGCATCGCAACATCACCGCCTACCACCAGGCCCAGCGCCACGCCGACACGGAGCACCAGAACGGCGCCATCCGGGTTCGGGAGCTCCAGCGACCGGTCGACCGGGCTGCCTGCTACGTGCCGTCGGCGCTCGCGCCCCTGGTGTCGACCGTCCTCATGACCGTCGTGCCGGCCAAGGTCGCAGGCGTGCCCGAGGTGGTCCTGGTCACCTCTCCGCGCCCCGACGGCACCGTCGAGCCGGGGATCCTCGCGGCGGCGGCTCTGGCGGGCGTCGACGAGGTGTACCGGGTCGGCGGTCCCGCTGTCATCGGCGCGCTGGCCTACGGCACCGACTCGATCCGACCGGTCGACGTGATCGTCGGTCCCGGCAGCGCGCGCGTGGCGCAGGCCAAGCGCGAGGTCGCATCGGCTGGGCTGGTGGGCGTCCCGTCCGCCTTCGCCGGTCCCTCGGAGGTGGTCGTGATCGCCGACGCCACCACGCCCGTCGAGTTCGCCGCGATCGATGTCGTCCTCCAGGCCGAGCACGGCCCCGATGGCCTGGCCTGGCTCGTCACCTGGGACGAAGCGGTGGCGGATGCAGTAGCTGAAGCGGTCGCCGAGATCGTGCCCCGCTCGCCACGCCGCCAGCACCTCGAGGCCACCCTCGCAGAGGGCGGCTACGCGGTCGTGTGCGATGGGCCGGAGCAGGCGCTCGCCGTGAGCAACGCGATCGCACCCGAGCACCTCGAGCTGCTGGTCGACGACGCCGATGCGCTGCTGCCCCTGGTCCGCCACGCCGGTGCCGTGTTCTGCGGTCCGTACGCACCCGCCTCGATCGGCGACTACCTGGCCGGCCCCAACCACGTGCTGCCCACCTACGGCTCGGCCCGGTTCTCCGGTGCGCTGCGGGTCGACGACTTCCTCAAGCACGTGCACGTCGTGTCGCTCGGGCCGGAGGGCCTGGCCGAGGTCGGCGAGCACGTCGAGGCCCTTGCCGCCTACGAGGGACTCGCCGCCCACGGCGAGTCCATCCGGCTCCGCCGGCGGAGCGCACCGTGATCGGGCCCCGCGACGACATCGCCCTCATGGAGGGCTACCACTCCGCGCAGGTCGAGGTCGACGTACGCCTCAACACGAACGAGGCGCCCGAGCCGCCGCCCGACGCCTTCAACGAGGCGCTGGCGGCGGAGGTCTCCTCCACCGAGTGGCACCGCTACCCCGACCGGTCCTACCGGGCGCTGCGCTCGGCACTGGCCGACCACCACGGTGTGGAGCCCGAGCAGATCTTCGTGGCCAACGGCTCCAACGAGGTGCTGCAGACGCTCTGCCTCGCCTACGGCGGCCCCGGGCGCAGCGCGGCGGTCTTCGAGCCGACCTACGCGCTGCACAGCCACATCGCCCGCATCACGAGCACAGCGGTCGCCACGGGCGAGCGGGCCGAAGATCTCACGCTCGACCTCGGCGAGGTGCGGCGCGTGCTGGCGGAGAGCGAACCGGCGCTCACCTTCCTCTGCTCGCCCAACAACCCCACCGGGATGGTCGAGAGCGAGGAGACGGTGCGCGAGGTGCTGGGGCTCGTGCCCGGCCTGCTGGTCGTCGACGAGGCCTACGGTCAGTTCGCGCCCTGGTCGGCGCTGGAGCTGGTCAGCGACGACGCTCCGGTCGTGGTCACCCGCACCTACTCGAAGACGTGGTCGATGGCCGGCGCCCGGCTCGGGTACCTGGTCGGGCCGCGCCAGCTCGTCGCCCAGCTCGATGCCGTCGTCCTTCCGTACCACCTCGACGCCGTCAAGCAGGCCGCTGGGCGCATCGCGCTGCAGTTCGAGCCGGAGATGCGCGCCCGCGTCGCCTCGCTGGTGGAGGAGCGCGGCCGGGTCGGCGCGGCCCTCGCCGAGCTGCCCGTCGACGTGTGGCCGTCCGGCGCCAACTTCATCCTGTTCCGACCTCGGAGCCGAAGCGGCCATGACGTGTGGCAGGCGCTGCTCGAGCGGTCCGTGCTCGTTCGGGACTGCTCGTCGTGGCCTCGCCTCGCCGACTGCCTCCGTGTCACGATCGGGACCCCGCGCGAGGACGACGCCTTCCTCGCCGCCCTCCAGGAGGCCCTCACGTGAGCGGATCCCACAGCGCCACCGAAGCCCGTTGTGCCGCCAAGCAGCGCACCACCAAGGAGACAGACATCTCCGTGCGCATCGACCTCGACGGTCCCACGGGGGAGGTGCGCGCCAGCACGGGTCTGCCGTTCTTCGACCACATGCTCGACCAGCTCGGTCGCCACGGCGGCTTCGACCTCGTCGTCGACGCCACGGGCGACCTCCACGTCGACGGCCACCACACGGTCGAGGACACCGCCATCACCATCGGGGAGTGCTTCCGGGAGGCGATCGGCGACAAGGCCGGCATCCGGCGCTTCGCCAGCGGCCTCTACCCGCTCGACGAGGCCCTCGTGGAGGTGGCCCTCGACCTCTCGGGGCGCCCTTACATCGCCTACGACGTGCCGATCGGAGAGGTGCTGCCCCTCGGCGACCCGCCGTTCAACCCCGAGATGGCCGAGCACTTCTGGCAGAGCTTCGCCCACACGGCAGGCATCACGCTGCACGTCCGCCTGCGCGAGGGACAGAACACCCACCACATCGTCGAGGCCAGCTTCAAGGGCGTGGCCCGCTGCCTGCGCGACGCCGTCCGGATCGAGGGCGGCGGGGTGCCGTCCACCAAGGGCGTGATCTGACTTGGGCAGGCGACGATGACGCTCATCGCCGTGCTCGACTACGAGATCGGCAACCTCCGCTCGGCCCAGAAGGCGCTCGAGCACCTCGGGGCCGACGCTCGCCTCACCGCTGACCGTGACCTGATCGGTGAGGCCGCCGGCGTGGTCCTCCCGGGCGTCGGCAGCTTCGGCCGGTGCATGGAGGCGCTGCGCGCTCGCGGCCTCGACGAGGTGGCCCACGAGGTGATCGCCGCCGGCACCCCCTTCATCGGCATATGCATCGGCATGCAGATGCTCTTCGAGGGCTCCGAGGAGAGCCCGGGCGTACCGGGCTTGGGCGTTCTGCCCGGCTCGTGCCGGCTGCTGCCCGACGACGTCAAGCGCCCCCAGATGCAGTGGAACCTGCTGGAGCGCCGCGGCGATCCGGAGCTGCTGTCGCTCGCGCCGGACCCGGCCTGGGCCTACTTCGTGCACTCCTACGCGGCCGACACCGACGATGCCATCGTGACCGCCACGTGCGACTACGGCGGTGAGGTGGTCGCAGCCGTCGCCCAGGGCCCGGTCTGGGCGACGCAGTTCCACCCCGAGAAGTCGGGTCGTACGGGCCTCGCCGCGCTCGAGGCGTTCGTGGCCAGGGCCGCAACGTCGGTCGCGGCAGCCTGATGCAGCTCTTCCCGGCCATCGACCTGCGCGGAGGCAAGGTCGTGCAGCTCACCCAGGGCGACTTCGACCGCGAGCGCATCCACGGTGACGATCCTGTCGCCGTGGCACAGGCGTTCGTCGCTGCTGGCGCACCTTGGATCCACACGGTCGACCTCGACGCAGCCCGCACGGGTGAGCCGGTCAACCGGCGGCTCATCGCGGCGATCGCCGCGGGCGTCGACGTGCCGGTGCAGGCCGGAGGCGGGGTGCGCAGCGTCGAGGCGGCGAGAGCGCTGGCCGACGCGGGGGTGACCCGCGTGGTCATGGGCACTGCGGCACTGGAGGACCCGGGCCTCGTCGCCACGATCTCCGAACGTCAGCCGGTCGCGCTCGGTCTCGACGTCCGCGGCCGCGAGGTCGCTGTTCGCGGCTGGGCCGAGGGCTCCGGGGTCG
>DATCYI010000009.1:0-5450 GCA_036570385.1 Acidimicrobiales bacterium
CTCAAGCGGCTCGTCGCTCAGCTCAAGGACTTCAAGGACACGACCCTCTGGGAGCTGATGCTCGGCATCATGCGGGCCGACAACGCCAAGCACCGCATGATCCTCAGCTTCATCCGAGACCACGCCAAGCGCCTCCACTGATCCCGCGGCCAGGTCCGGCGAGGGCCCGTCGGTCCTAGTCGGTACTCTGACGAGCGGTGTGCCGGGAAGGCTGGTCGGCAGTCCCTTCGTCGACCCCCGGAGTCACCCATGGCGCAGCACGGCCGCGCTCCTCGCCCCACTTGGCTGACCAGCGATCGGCCCCTCGCCCGCTACGTGGCGCGCCCCGTGACGCGGTTCCTCCACATCGAGGCCTCGGGAGGCCTCCTCCTGCTGGTGGCGACGGCGTGCGCCCTCGTGTGGGCCAACTCGCCCTGGTCCGCGAGCTACGAGACGGTCTGGTCCACCCACCTCACCTTCGAGCTCGGCTCGCTGCACCTCGAGGAGACGCTGGGGCACTGGGTGAACGACGGCCTCATGGCCCTCTTCTTCTTCGTCGTCGGGCTGGAGATCAAGGGCGAGCTCGTCACCGGCCAGCTCAGCGACCGGCGCGATGCCGCCCTCCCCGCGGTGGCGGCGATCGGCGGGATGGTGGTGCCGGCGCTGATCTTCACGGTCGTGAACCTGGGCGGCGACACCGCGGGGTGGGGCATCCCGATGGCGACGGACATCGCGTTCGCGGTCGGCGTCCTTGCGCTGCTCGGTGACCGGGTGCCGCCTGGACTCAAGGTTCTGCTCCTCGGGCTGGCGATCGTCGACGACATTGGAGCCATCGTGGTCATCGCGATCTTCTACACGGAGCAGATCGCACTCGGATGGCTCGCCGGTGCGGCAGCTGGCCTCGTCCTCGTGCTGGTCATGAAGCGCGCCAAGGTCTGGTACGCACCGGCGTACTTCCTGGTGGGCACGGTGGTCTGGGTCTGCACGCTCGAGTCCGGCATACACGCCACCATCGCGGGCGTCGCCCTCGGGCTCCTCGCGCCCGCTCGACCGCTCATGCCCGACCTCGAGGCCGACCGCCTCGCCGGAAGGCTCTCGGCGGACCGGGACGTGACCGCGGAGGAGGTGCGCTCGATCAGCTTCGAGCTGCGCGAGTCGGTGTCGGTCGCCGAGCGCCTCGAGGAGGCGCTGCACCCGTGGACCAGCTACGTGGTCATCCCGCTCTTCGCCCTGGCCAACGCCGGCATACCGCTCAGCCTCGACTCGCTCGGCGACGCGGCCGCGTCGCCGATCACGCTCGGGGTCGTGGTGGGCCTGGTGGTGGGCAAGGTGGTCGGCGTGAGCGCGGCCACCTGGCTCGCCGTGCGCTTCGGCTTGGGACGCTTGCCGCTCGGGGTCACCTGGCGCCACGTCGTGGGGATGTCCGCCATCGCCGGCATCGGCTTCACCGTCTCGATCTTCGTGGCCGGGCTCGCGTACGAGGAGGGCAGCGCCCTCCAGGACGAGGCCAAGGTCGGCGTCCTCGCGGCATCCGCCATCGCCGCATGCCTGGGAGCCGTGATGCTGCGGCGCGCCGGCCGCGCCGAGCCGTAGGGGCTGCTGCATCGACGAGTGGGAAGTAGTTGTGGTTGCGCATATATATGGGTTGTCGTATCTTCAGTGGCGTGCCCGCACTTGCTGTTCTGGACGTGATCGCTGAGCCGACCCGGCGGCGGATCCTCGACGAGGTCCGCCAAGGCGAGTGCTCGGTCGGTCAGCTAGTCGAGCGGGTCGGCATGCACCAGCCAGGGGTGTCGCGCCACCTCAAGGTGCTGCGCGACGCGGGGCTGGTGCACGTGCGCCGCGATGCCCAGCGCCGCCTCTACCGGCTTCGTTCCGAGCCCCTGATGGAGCTCGACGAGTGGCTGGAGCCCTACCGACGCGAGTGGGCCGGCCGGCTCGACTCGCTCGAGCAGCACCTGCGGCGCACCTCCAAGACGCGCACCTCTCCCACGAAGGAAACCGAATGAGCCTGCCCCAGCCCGCCCTCTACGACGGCGTCATCGAGCCCACCGCCGACGGTGGCGTGATCCGGTTCGAGCGCCGGCTCGCCTACCCCGTCGACGAGGTGTGGGACGCGGTCACCAACCCCGAGCGGCTGGCCGACTGGTGGCTGCCGTTCGACGCCGACATCACCGTCGACCTCCGCGTGGGCGGCGAGCTGGTGATGGCGGGACGGGGTGACGACGCCCCCACGATGAGCTGCACGATCCTGCGGATCGAGCCGCCGACGCTGCTCGAGTACACCCACGGCGACCCCGGGTCGTACATGCGCTGGGAGCTCGCGGAGGTCGACGGAGGGTGCCTCCTGCGGGTGAGCCACTTCGTCACCGACCTCGCGTCTGCGATCGAGAGGTGCTTCCTCGTGGGGCTCCAGACGTCGCTCGACCGGCTCGTGCCCAGCCTCGCCGGCCAGCCGATCGAATGGGACTGGGACGCCTTCGCCACCGCCCAGGCCCACTACGCCGGCCTCGGCTTCGCGCCCGAGCCGAGCGACACCTGACCGAGAAGCCACGGAACCGAGGATCAGAGATGTCACAGCTGTTGAAGGTGCAGAACTTCGTCGTGTCGCAGGACGGCTTCGGCTCCGGCGAGGGCCAGAGCCTCGAGCGCCCGTTCGGCCACGCCAACCCGGCCGAGCTCATGGCTTGGGCGGGTTCCACCGCGAGCTGGCCCAACCGCACGGACCCCGGCGGCAGCCGCGGCCTCGACGACTACTTCACCCGCGACTTCAGCCACAACATCGGCGCCGAGATCATGGGCAGCCACAAGTTCAGCCCGCACCGTGGCCCCTGGAAGGACCACGAGTGGAAGGGCTGGTGGGGAGACGAGCCGCCGTTCCACACGCCGGTGTTCGTCCTGACCCACCACCTGCGACCGTCGTTCAGCCTGTCCGACACCACGTTCCACTTCCTCGATGCCACGCCCGATGAGGCGCTGCGCCAGGCGAAGGAGGCGGCGGACGGCAAGGACGTGCGGCTCGGCGGCGGCGTCGCCACGGTCCGCGAGTTCCTCGACGCCGACCTCGTCGACACGATGCACGTCGCCGTGTCCCCCATCGAGCTGGGGCGCGGCGAGCGCCTGTGGGAGTCCCCCGACGAGCTGCGCGACCGCTTCCACATCGACGTCGTCCTCAGTCCGAGCGGCGTCACCCACCACATCCTCTGGCGCCGCTGAGCCGCCGAGCCCGCTGCCGAGTCCGCTGCTAGTCGGCGAGACGGGCGAGGAGGTCGTGCACGGCGTCGAGGACCGTCTGGCGGTGCTCCTTGGAGTCGTGGATGAGATGGCCGACGCCGGTGATGACGCGCCGCTCGACACCGGGGCTGTGCGCGGCCAGGCGAGCGAGGTCGGGCTCCCGGACGATCGTGTCCGGGGATGCGGGGTCGCCGGCCAGCACGATGCCGGGCACGGGCAGTGGGCGGTCGGGGTCGAAGACCGGGACCGACGTCCCGTCGAACACCGGGTCGAGCACGCTCGCATCGAGCTGCAGCATCGCCTCCGCCATCGCCTGCATCGCATCGTCGTGCAGCACATCGCCGAACAGCGGCCCGGCGGGGCTCGGAGCGCCGCGCAGCACGTCGGCGAGGTCAGATGCGGACATGCCGGCCTCCTGCATCTGGGGGATCGACGCCCGCATCAAGCGGAAGCCGTCGAGCAGCGAGTTGCCCTCGAGCGCCTCGGCGCCCGACGTGGAAGGCGCCATGATCGCCGGGTCCTCGAGGACCACGCCCCGCACGAGCTCCGGGCGCGTCTGCGCCAGACCGGCGGCGATGCCGCCTCCGAGCGAGTGGCCGACCACCACGGCCGGCTGGCCCAGCACCTGCTCGCAGACGGCCACCGCATCGGCGATGTAGCCCGGGAACTCGTAGGCGCCGGGCGTGCGTCCCGAGCGCCCGTGCCCTCGCAGGTCGAGGCGCACGACGCGGTGGGCGTCGGCGAGGTGCGGCACGAGCCAGCCCCAGGTGGCCACGCTCTGGGTGATGCCGTGCAGGACGAGGATCGGCGGCGCCGTCGGATCTCCGTCATCTTCGTAGTGCAGGTTCAGGTCGTCGGTGTTCAGCTCCACGGCGGGGACAGTAGGCGCCCTCGGCGGTCTGGCCGTGCAGCGCCACCACGTAGCATCGCCGGCCGGGCCACCTGAGGAGAACGAGTTGAAGATCGAACGAGCCGTGGTCGTCGGTGCCGGCGTGATGGGCAGCGGCATCGCCCAGGTCCTGGCCGTCGCTGGTTGCGAGGTGACCTGCTGCGACGTCGAGCAGGCGCAGCTCGACCGGGCCGCCGAGCAGACCCGCGCGGGCCGCTACGGACTCGACCGCGCCGTCGAGCGAGGCAAGCTCACCCCCGAGGACGCGGAGGCCGCGGCCGCTCGGCTCGCCTTCAGCGCCGACGCCGACGCCGCCGTCGCGCAGGCCGACCTCGTCATCGAAGCGGTGCCCGAGAGCATCAAGCTCAAGGTCGAGCTATTCGGTCGGTGGGACGGCCTTGCGCCGGAGCACTCGATCCTGGCCAGCAACACGTCCGGCCTCTCGATCGCGGCCATGGCGGCGGCCACGACGCGGCCTGAGAAGGTGATCGGCTGGCACTGGTCCTCCCCCGCGCAGGTGATGGCGATGGCCGAGATCGTCGTGGCGCCCGGGACCTCCGAGGAGACGCGCGACGCGGTCGTGGAGCTCGCACGCCTCTGCGGCAAGAACCCTGTGGTCGTGCGCGACAACCCCGACACCTGGGGCCACGTCGGCAACCGCGTCTACGCAGCCGCCATCCGCGAGGCCAACCGCATCGTCGAAGAGGGCCTGACGGACCAGGCGGGCGTCGACCAGATCCTCATGGACGGCTGGGGCTGGCCCGCCGGCCCCTTCGGCATGACCCGCGGCGCCCGCGAAGGCTGGACCAGCAAGAGCTAGCCGTGCATGCGCCCGTAGGCGGACCAGCGCAAGAGAGCCAAAGGAGCATCCCGGGTGCTCGCTGGTACCGTTCAGGTGCTGGCAACACCGCCAGTACTTAGGGAAGACGTCTCGCCGGGCCAACATCCGGGCGAAGGTTCCGTCGCCTCCTCTGAGCTGCTCAGAGGAGTGCTGATGTCCCCGTTGTCCTCATAGTCTTCCGCCGACGCGCAAGCGCACGTCGTGCCGGATCCCGCCGCTTCCCTCCCCGCGGGCGTGTCGGCAGTCGTCTACTGCGAAGGCCAGTTCGGTGAGCAGGACGGCAAGACCGCCAACGGCCTCGTCCGGCACTCCGAGCGCTACGAAATCCTCAACGTCGTCGACAGCCGCCACGCCGGGGCGGACACCGGCATGCTGCTGGACGGGGTCGCAAACGGCATCCCGGTGCTGGCCAGCCTGCGCGAAGCCATCGCGCATGCCGGAGCGGTGCCCGACTACCTCATCTGCGGCCTGGCTCCCGCCGACGGCCTCCTGTCCCCAGACGATCGC
>DATCYI010000010.1:0-37806 GCA_036570385.1 Acidimicrobiales bacterium
TCGCCGCAGCTCGCCGAAGGCGAGCGAGGACGACTACAACCCCAAGGGGAGCTGGTTGGGGTTGAAGGGCTCGGTGCCGAGGGCCAGGGTCACGCCGGACATGCCGTGGGACTGGGCGTAGCTCAGGGCTCGGCCCAGGTCGCTGTGGTTGTTGCTCAGCGGCGTGGGGAGGATGGCCAGCGTCGACAGGACGCCGGCGGCCCGGCCCTGCGAGTCGAGCATCGCGGAGCCGGAGTCACCCGGGATGCCGGGCGTGACGGTGTAGGCGGGGTGGGTCCAGCCGCCCCCGGTGGTGCCGAGGCTCACGCCGGTCTTGGGCGAGAGAAGGGTGATGCCCTGGCGCAGGCTCGAGTTGCCGTAGGAGTACAGCGTGCTCAGCAGCGGCAGGCCGCTGGTGTTCGTGCCGGTCGGGCCGCCCCAGTGCGGGATCGACGGGTTGACCCGGGTCTCATCGGCCTCGGCCAGCTTCACCAGCGCGAAGTCGTTGTAGGCGCAGGTGTCGGCGTCGGTCTCACCGGCCGTCTGCATGGCCCGCCACGACGAGTAGGCCAGCGTGCCGGGTTGCGTCGCACCGTCGATCTCGACCGGCGTCCCCAGCGGCAGCGAGCCGGAGTCGCAGCCGTTGGTCTCGGTGGCGCCGCCGGTGCCGGCGCAGTGCGCGGCGTAGCCGATGAAGACGTCGGCAGCGTTGGTGAAGATGAAGTTGGCGGTGCACTGAGCACCGTCTGTGAACATCATCACGCCCGGGTGGATCGGCGCTGAAGCAGCCGGTGCCCAGGTCGGTGCGGCCTGCACGGCCGACGGCGCTGCGCCGAAGCCGATCGCCAGTGCGGCGATGGCCGTCGTCGCAACCGCGACCAGCCGACGAATCGTTCCCTTGCCCACGGAATACCTCCCCATAGAGCCCGCCGGGGAGGGGTTCGCCCTCGACCTGCGCTTTCCCTCCGAAGGGGCGTCGTCAGGCCGAGATGGATCGCTCCACGTGGGCCTGCACCAGTGCCAGATCCGGCGGCAGGAGGTCGAAGCGCTCCTCGCGGTCGAAGAGGTCGTGCAACCTCTCGGGCAGCGGCGGGCGGACCCCGGTGGCCTGCTCGACCGCGTCGGGGAACTTGGCGGGGTGAGCGGTGGAGACGCAGACCATCGGCACGTCGTCGTGGCGTCGGCGGGCCCGGGCCGCGCCGATCCCCACCGCGGTGTGAGGGTCGACGAGCATCCCGGTGGCGGTGTGGACGGAGCGGATGATCTCGATGGTCTGGGCGTCGTCGACGCTGGCTGCGTCGAAGCGGACGTCCTGGGGGGCCTCGACGGCGCCGACGCCCCGGAAGCGGGTGAGCAGCTCAGCGGTGCGCGCGCCGTCGCGCCCGGTCAGCTCGAAGAGGAGGCGCTCGTGGTTGGACGACACCTGGATGTCCATCGACGGGCTGAGCGTGGGCACGACCTCCTCCGCCACGAGCGAGCCCGAGGCCGCCCAGCGGGTGAGGATGTCGTTGCTGTTGGAGCCGATGACGAGCTGGTCGACCGGCAGGCCGGTGCGCTCCGCGACCCACCCGGCGAAGATGTTGCCGAAGTTGCCACTCGGGACGGTGAACGACGACCGACCGAGTCGGGCGGTGGTGGTCACGTAGTAGACGACCTGGGCCATCACGCGAGCCCAGTTGATCGAGTTCATGGCCGACAGCCGCACCCGCTCGCGGAACGCGGTGTCGGCGAACATCGCCTTCACGAGGTCCTGGCAGTCGTCGAAGTTGCCTTCGATGGCGACGTTGTGGACGTTCGGCGCGTCGACGGTGGTCATCAGGCGGCGCTGCACGTCGCTGACCCGGCCGGCCGGGTGGAGCACGACGATGTCGAGCGTGTCGCGGCCGACGCAGGCCTCGATGGCGGCCGAGCCCGTGTCGCCGGAGGTGGCCACCACGATCGTGGCCCGCTCACCCCGCCGGGTGAGCTCGTGGTCGAACAGGCGGCCCACGAGCTGGAGGGCGACGTCTTTGAACGCGAGCGTCGGCCCCCTGAACAGCTCGAGCACGTGCAGCTCCTCGAGCGGCACGACGGGGCACACGTCGGGGTGCTCGAAGACGGCGTAGGCGTCGTGGACCATCGCCTCGAAGTCGGCGCGGTCGATCGATCCCTCGACGTAGGGCCACATCACCTCGATGGCGACGTCGGCGTAGGGCCTGACCTCCGACCAGAGCGCCGGGTCGAGGGTGGGCCACGTCTCGGGGACGTAGAGCCCGCCGTCTGTGGCGAGGCCGGTGAGGAGCACGTCGCCGAAGCCGAGGACGGGGGCGGCGCCGCGGGTGGAGACGTACTTCATGCGGTGGCCACCACTCGCAGAACGGAGCCGATGCGGTCGACGGCGTCGAGGGCCCGCAGGTCGTTGAGCGTGGCCTGCACGTCGGCCTCCCGGGCGATGTGGGTGATGAAGATGATGCGGGCCTCGCCGCCGAGGCCCTCCTGCTCCATGGATCGGATCGAGACCGCGTGGTCGCCGAACACGCCGGCCACCTGAGCCAGCACACCAGGGCGGTCGCGCACCTCGACGTTGAGGTAGAAGGCCGACTCGAGCTCGTCGATCGGACGGATGCGCGCTGTTGCCAGCTTGCCGATCGACGCGTGCGAGCCCTTGTGGCGGTTGACGGCCGCATCGATCAGGTCGCCGAGGATGGCGCTCGCAGTGGGCGAGCCGCCCGCGCCGCGGCCGTAGAACATCAGGTCGCCGACTGCCGCCCCCTCGACGAACACCGCGTTGAAGCTCTCGCGCACGGATGCGAGCGGGTGGTCGACCGGGACCATCGCCGGGTGCACCCGGACGCCGATCTCACCTGTGGTGGTCTGGTCGGCCACGGCGAGCAGCTTGATGACGAAGCCCATCCGCTTGGCGAAGTCGATGTCGATGTCGGTGAGGCTGGAGATGCCCTCGTGGTGGACATCGGCTGCGGTGACCGATGCGCCGAAGGCGATGCTGGCGATGATCGCCACCTTGGCCCCGGCGTCGTAGCCCTCGACGTCGGCGGTGGGGTCGGCCTCGGCGAAGCCGAGCGCCTGGGCCTCGGCGAGGGCGTCGGCGTAGGACGCGCCACCCTCCGTCATGCGGGTGAGGATGTAGTTGGTGGTGCCGTTGACGATGCCCATCACGCGGGTGATGTGCTCGCCGGCCAGCGACTCGCGCAGCGGCCTGATGATCGGGATGCCGCCCGCCACCGCAGCCTCGAACAGCAGGTCGACGCCCGCGCTCTCGGCGGCCTCGAACAGCTCGGCGCCGGCGTTGGCCAGCAGCTCCTTGTTGCCGGTGATGACCGGCTTGCCGGCCTTCAGCGCAGCGAGGATCAGCTCGCGTGCGGGCTCCATCCCACCGATGACCTCCACGATCACGTCGATGTCGGGGTCGTCGACGATCGACCGAGCGTCGGTGGTCAGCAGCTCGGACGGCAACGCCACGGAGCGAGCCTTGCCCACGTCGCGCACCGCGATGCGGGTGACCTGAAGCCTGAGCCCGGTGCGGGCCTCGATCTCGTGGCCGCGGTCGGCGATCAGCTCGATCAGCGGCCCGCCGACGTTGCCGCCGCCGAGCACGCCCACGCGCACCGTCACACCACCGCTGTCGAGGTCGATCACGCCTCGCATCGTAGGGGTCGGCTGGCCCCTCCCCCGATTCCGATTCGGGTGGCCCGCCGAGGTCAGAGCAGGTCGTTGCGGATGAGGTCGTCGTAGGTCTCGCGGCGGACGACCTCGCGTGCCTGGCCCTCCCCCACGAACACGACGGCGGGGCGCGTGACCTTGTTGTAGTTGGAGCCCATGGAGTGGCCGTAGGCGCCCGTGACCGGAGTGGCGAGGATGTCGCCGACGCGGATGTCGTCGGGCACCTGGGCGTCTCGCACCAAGACGTCGCCCGACTCGCAGTGCTTGCCCACCAAGGTGACCCGTCGGGGCCGAGCCGCGTCGGCGGCGCGCGGCAGCATCGTCTCGTAGCCGGACCCGTAGAGCACCGGGCGCGGGTTGTCGGACATGCCGCCGTCGACCGACACGTAGGTGCGCACGCCAGGCACCTCCTTGATGGTGCCGACCGTGTAGAGCGTGATGCCGGCCTGGGCCGCGATCGACCGTCCGGGCTCGGCGAGGATGCGGGCCTCGATCCCCGCGTCGCGGCAGGCGTCGAGCACCGCGCTCCCCCACTCCGTGATGGTCGGTGCCTCCTCGTCCTCCACGTAGGCGACGCCGAGGCCGCCACCGAGCGACAGCTCCGGCAAGCCGAGCTCGCGGATCCAGGGGGCGACCACCTCCACCGCCTGGTGGAAGAAGTCGGCCACGAACACCTGGCTGCCGATGTGCATGTGCACGCCGACGAGATCGACCGCCGGCGAGTCCTGGGCGCGGGCGACGGCTCGAGCTGCGTCGCCCGAGGCCACCCCGAAGCCGAACTTCGAGTCGACCTGGCCGGTGCGCACGAACTCGTGGGTGTGCGCCTCGACGCCGGGCGTGGCTCGGATCAGGACCGTGGGGACGATGCCGTCCTCGGCGTGCAGCTGGGCCAGGCGCTCCAGCTCGTCGAAGCTGTCCACGACGATGCGGCCCACGCCCGCCTGACGGGCGGAGCGCAGCTCGTTCAGCGACTTGTTGTTGCCGTGCATGACGAGCCGGTCCGGCGGCACACCTGCGGCCAGCGCGACGTAGAGCTCACCGCCGGTCGCGACGTCGAGGTGCATGCCCTCCTCGTGGACCAGGCGCGCCATGGCCAGGCAGAGGAAGGCCTTCGTCGCGTAGGCGACGCCGTCGCCGAACGAAGCCACCGCCTCGCGGCAGCGAGCGCGCAGGTGGGCCTCGTCGTAGACGAACAACGGAGTCCCGAAGCGCTCCGCCAGCTCGATGACGTCGCAGCCGCCGACGCGCAGCCGACCGTCGTCGCCGATCGTCGCGGTATCGGGAAGGAGCCGGCGCGGGACGGGCCCGCTCACATCGACTCCGGGGCGGACACGCCGAGGAGGTCGAGGCCGATCGCGAGCCCGATGCGGGCCGACTCCACCAGCCAGAGGCGGGACTGGGTGAGCTCCGGCGGCACGTCACCGATCACGTAGCAGTCGTGGTAGAAGCCGTGGAACCGGTCGGCCAGCTCCCGCACCCAGGTGGTGACCTTGTGCGGCGCCCTGTCGGTGCACGCGAGGGCGAGCACCTCGGGCAGCTCCGAGAGCTTGCGGAGAAGGTCCAGCTCACGGTCGTGGGTGAGCAACGTCAGGTCGGCATCGGCCAGCGGCCCCCGCGCGATCCCGGCCTCTGCGACCTTCCGACCGATGGAGTGGATCCGAGCGTTCGCGTACTGGACGTAGAAGACGGGGTTCTCGTTCGACTGCGCTGTGATGAGGTCGAGGTCGATCGTCTGGCGGGTGTCGAGCGACTGCAGCAGGAAGGTGAGGCGAGCCACATCCGCGCCGACCGCCTCCACGAGGTCGTCGAGCAGCACGATCGTGCCGGCCCGCTTCGAGAGCCGCACCTCTTCGCCGCCGCGCACGAGCTGCACGAGCTGACCGAGGATCAGCTCCAGCTCGTCGGGTGCGTGGCCCAGCGCCTGCACGCCGGCCTTCAGGCGGGCGACGTAGCCGTGGTGATCGGCGCCCCAGATGTCGATGAGCTGCTCGTGGCCGCGGGCGAACTTGTCGCGGTGGTACGCGATGTCGGGCAGCAGGTAGGTGGGCTCGCCGTCGCTCTTCACGAGGACGCGGTCCTTGTCGTCACCGAAGTCGGTGGTGCGCAGCCAGGTGGCGCCGTCCTCCTCGAACACGACGCCGTGGCTGCGAAGGTCGGCGAGCGTGGCCTCGATCGCGCCCGACTCGACCAGCGAGCGCTCGCTGAACCAGGTGTCGAACTCCACGCCGATGCCCGAGAGGCTCTCGCGCAGGTCCTGCTTCACGCGCTCGTAGCCCCACTCCACCGGGTCGACGTCGTCGGGCATCTCCGCCGCCCACTCGCGGATGTACTCGCCGACGTAGCCGTCCTCGGGCATCTCGGTGCCGGCCTTGCGGGCGGCGAGCGACGCACCGAAGAGGCTCATCTGCACGCCGCGGTCGTTGAGGTAGTACTCGCGGTGCACGACGTGGCCGGCCCGCTCCAGGATGCGGCACAGCGCGTCGCCGTAGGCGGCCCAGCGCCCACCGCCGGCGTGCAGCGGCCCCGTTGGGTTGGCCGACACGAACTCGACGTTGACCTTGCGCCCGCCCCCGATGTCGAGCCGCGCGAAGCCGGCCTCACCGGCCGCCACGACGTCGGTCAGGACGTCGTGCAGCCACGTGTCGTGCAGGTGGAAGTTCACGAAGCCCGGGCCGGCGATCTCAGCCCTATCGACGTGCGCCGGCGGCGCGGCGTTCAGTCGGTCGACGAGCTCGCCTGCCAGCTCCCTCGGGTTGCGGCCGTTCTTCTTCGCCGTCGCCATGGCCAGGTTCGATGACCAGTCGCCGTGCTCGCGGCGCGCCGGCCGCTCGAGGTGGATCTCGGCGGGCGCGTCGATGCCCACGTCGGCGAGAGCGGCGCGCAGGGCGGAGGTGAGGGAATCTCTGATCACGGCGAAGCCTTGGTTCGGGGGACTATCGGGCTAGGAGCCTGCTGTGCGATCCGGCCGGAGATCTCCGAGCCATGGTTCGTCGCTGGCAAGGATCGACGACGAAGGCGCAGCCGTAGCTGCGGCGAGGAGGAGGACGACGCCAGCGGCGAAGCTGGCCGGAGAGATCTGGCCAGGCATCGCTCAGCGGGCTCCTAGGAGTGCGTTGACGCGGTCGACGAGGTCGAGCGGCTCGAACGGCTTCGTGACGTAGTCGTCGGCACCGGCGTCGAGGCCCGACTTCAGGTCGGCCGACTGCGCCTTGGCCGACAACAGGATGATCGGCGTGGCCGCGAGGTCGGGGTCGCCCTTGACGGCTTGCACGAGCTCGAGCCCGGAGACCTTGGGCATCATGATGTCGCTGATGATCACGTCGGGGTGCTCGGCACGAGCGAGCTCGATGCCCTCGGCGCCATCGTGCGCTGCGAGCACGTTGAAGCCCTCTAGCTCGAAGTTCACCTCGAGCAGGCGCAGGATCACCGGATCGTCCTCGACCACGAGCACGGTGACGGAAGCGGGCATCGCCGCAGGTTACCGACCGTCGCCCGCACGCCCGAAGCCCGTTGACCCCCTCGGGTGCGAGACCCAAAGCCAATGTTGTCTGAACACACCCGCAAACGCGAGGGTTGCGACCACATTGGGTGGCTGGCACAGTGTTGTCTGATCCATAACGTCCACGCGAGGGTTACGACAACACGGAGGGTGTGATGGAGCTATTGGTACCCGACGCGGCAGATCGTCTCGGCGTCAGCGCAGGCCGGGTCCGCGACCTCATCCGCTCCGGTGACCTACCGGCGCGTCAGGTCGCCGGCCGATGGTTCATCGACGCCGCCGACATCGAAGCAGCGAAGGGCCGCCCCGCTGGGCGACCGCTGTCGCCACGCATGGCCTGGGGCTTGATCTCCATGGTCGAATCCGGTGACGCCGCGGCCCTGGATCGTGCCGAGCGTTCGAAGCTGCGACGCCGCCTCCGGGCTCTCCCGTCGCTCGACCAGGTAGCTCCCCTTTGTCGACGGCGCAGCATCATCAGCCGCTACCGGGTCCACCCGGGTTCGCTGGGCAGGATCCGGGTCTTCGAACCGGCGATCCTCTCGGGAGCGTCAGCACCCGGGCAGAACATGATCGATCTGCGCGGCATCGAGATCTACCTCCCCCAGGCTCACGTGGCGCACTTCTCGCGCACGTTCCGTGCGCAGCGCGACGCTCCGGACCCGAACGTGATCGTCAGAGTCCCAAACGAGGTGCCGTGGCCCTTCCCATCTGGCGTGGCGGGCCCTGCCGTGATCGCCCTCGACCTCTTCGACAGTGGGGATGGACGGTCACGTCGCGAGGCCCGTGCGATGTGGGAGGAGCTGATGGCTAGGCGGCGGTTCGAGGACCTGCGGCGATGAGCGCGCCGCGTGTCGAACGGGAACCTGTCGAGCTGCCTCTGCTGGGCGGCGCTCTCGGCGAGGTGTGGGACACGATCGGTGCGCTCGCCCACCGCCTCGACGTTCCATGGACCATCGTCGGCGGTCAGATGGTCCTCCTCCACGGCCTCGAGCACGACGAGACCCCACCGCGCGTCTCCACGGATGTCGATGCTGCGGTGGACGTGCGGGCGGACCGCGCCGCGATCGGGCGCCTCGTCTTCACGCTCACGTCGCAGCTCGGTTTCGAGTCGGCTGGGGTAAGCCCAGAGGGCCGGGCGTACCGCTTCCATCGTCGTGTCGGCTCGGCCACGGCGTCGCTTGATCTCATGGCTGTCGAGCGTGACCCGGTCCAGGTAGACGTGCTCGCGCCCGAGGGCTTGGGTGAACGGGCCGACCTTCGAACCGTGGGTGCCGCGACAGCGTTCCCCACTCCGGGCGTGACCCAGGCTCTGGCGCGCACGGAGCTCGTCCCCGTGCGATTTCGTGCCGGAGTGGAGCACGTGCCGCGACCCAACCTCCTCGGGGGGATCGTCGGGAAGGCAACGGCGAGCATCGTCGACCATGTCGACCAGGACCGCCACCGAGCGGATCTTGCGTTTCTGTGTGGCCTGGTCGCCGATCCCCTCACCATGCGTGAGGAGATCACTCGCAAGGACCGCCAGCGCCTCACCAGTGCCCGAAGGGCGTTTCCCGACGGTCATCTGGCATGGGCGGCCGCGAACGTGCCGGGCGACGCCCGCGGAGCGCTCGACATCCTCATCACCGTCTAGGAGCGGTTGGTCAGGTTCGGATCTGCGCCGAGTAGTCTGCTCCACGCACTCGTCGCACAACCTCTGGCTTCTCGCCCGCCAAGCGAGCCGGGGACCAGCGGGGACGGGGACGGGTGCAGGGACCGACGCACGACCGCGCCAGTCCCGGTCAAGCCCTCGTAGCTCAGCGGATAGAGCATCGGCCTCCGGAGCCGTGTGCGCAGGTTCGAGTCCTGCCGAGGGCGCCAGCGAGATCAAGGCCCTGACCAGCGCAAACGCCCTGGTCAGGGCCTTGTTCGTTGTACCGCCACAATCCGCCAGGATCCTCGATCTGCCACCCTGATTGGGAGGACCGTGGGAGGAGGGTGGGAGGGCTGGGAGGCGGCGAGCTGCTCTCGAACGAGCAACGGCCCCTTTGGCAGTCATGTCAACCGACGTACGACGACGTTGGGCTTCGCGCGCATCGCTGACGCCGAGCGCTTCCTCTCTGGCCAACAGGACACCCACTCGCATCGGCCACCGTGTACGACCTACGCCACGATGATGCTCCGCGCGGCTGTCCCGCCGGCCGAGGTGGCCCGCCGCCTCGGCCATTCCGTAGACGTGCTCATGCGCGTCTACGCCGGCGTCTTCGACGACGAGCGAGACCGGTCCAACGCCCTCATCGACAAGGCGCTCCGAGCAAGCGCGGGCCCAAGCACTCGCACGTTGAAGGCTCCCTTGCCGGTGGGCGGGCTCATGTCGCCACCCCGAACACCGCTTCGAGCAGCGGCTGTCCATCAGAAGGAGCGGTGACCTCGAGTGCCACACCGCGGGAGCTGATCGCCAAGCTGAACGAGAAGAAGGCGCAGCACTTCTGCTCCGCCTCGGCGAGCCGAGCCATCTCGCTCAACGGCGCCGGCTGCCCGAACGCCAGCCGAAGCCCGCCCGGCACCGCTTCGCGCCGCTCGACCTCGCTGAGCAGCGCCTGCCACTCAGCGATCCGCTCCTGCATGTCGCCCCCGTTGAGCGAGCACGCGATCGGCCGCACCGCCTCGTCACGGGTGACCAACATCACGGCGTCCGATGCAGCGGCTCCACACGAGCAACCCGGTCCGCAGCGGGCGACGTCTTCGGTTTCAGTGGCCACGTGTGCTGGGCTGACACTTGTGCACCCGCAGGTGTCGTCACAGCGACCCTCGACCGGTCGTCCGGCCAGGCTGGTGGCCGTCGCTCGAAGCTGGGCGGCCAAGACGACCTGCTCCTCGATGTGGCGCTCGACCTCGATGACCTTGGCGTTCACGAGCGACCGGAGGCGGTGCTTCACCGGTCCGCAGTCATCCGACTCCCAGGCCTCGACCAGCCCCGCGACCTCTTCGAGGCTGCAGCCGAGCTCTTTGGCCCGGGCAACAAGTCGAAGCCGCTCGAGGGCACGGTCGTCGTAGGCGCGGTAGCCGGCGGCGGTCCGCTCCGGTGGTGCCAACACGCCCGCGTTCTCGTAGTAGCGCAGGGCAGTGGGAGTGAAGCCTGTGAGTCGGCTCACCTCGGCGATGCGGTAGCGCCGTTCAGGCGCTTCGGTTGTGCTCATGGACTCACCGTAAACCTTCGACTTGGCTTGAAGGTCAAGGAGAGTTTCGCCGCGCGTAGCCTCGGCATCATGACCACGTTCCGGTCGATCGCCTTGTTCGTGCTGGCCGCCCTCTTCGAGATCGGGGGTGCCTGGCTGGTCTGGCAGGGCATCCGGCAGCACCGGGGCATCGCCTGGGTCGGCGCCGGATTCGTCGCGCTGGGCGCCTACGGCCTCGTCGCCACGGGCCAGCCTTCCAGCGAGTTCGGTCGGGTGCTGGCCGCGTACGGAGGCATCTTCGTCGCGGGATCGCTCGTGTGGGGCGTAGTGGTCGACCGCTTCTCCCCTGACCGCTACGACTACATCGGCGCCGCCATCTGCCTCATAGGTGTAGCCGTGATCATGTACGCCCCGCGGGGCTGAGCTCGCCGAACCTGGTCCTCCTTCGCGAGCGGCGACCGACGCGTCGACGGGTTGCTTGGGTCAGCCGTCGGGTGCCGTCCGAGCCAGATACGTCGAAGCGGCGCCGCTGTCAACCTCGAGCGCCTCGGGCTGCGTCACTATGCAGGAGGGGCTCCGCCAGGTGAACGACGACGACATCAGCCGATTCCTGAGCAAGGACCACGAGCGCGTCGTTCGCGTCGTCGCGGTCGTGTGCGGTGACCGTCCGCAGAGCCCGGGAGCGTAAAGGTCACTGTCGACCCGGATGGAAGAGCGCTCACGATCCAGATCGGCTCGGCGCCGGCGGCGCCCGCCACCGAGCATCTCACCATCGACGAAAGGGAGGCACAAGCAGCTGAGGCTGAGGTCCGCTCGTTCCTCGATGACCTGCGCCGCGGTGATCTCGAATCGGCCGAGGGCCGGCTGAGCTCCTACATGGGACTGACGGCTGCTGAGCTCCTGTCAGACCATGTTCCGTCCAGGCTGATCTCCGAACCATCTCGGTGATCTTGAGATCCCAGTTGAGGTCGACTACGAGGCTCGCGAAATCAGAGTCACCTACCCATCCGGCACGCGAGGGCAAATCCTGATTCTCTCCGCCGCTACCCCTGAGCCTCCGACAGCGACAGCATTCGTGCTCAACGTCAGAACTCCGACCGAGTAGCCCACCGCGAGAACAGCTGCCACCAACGATCAAGAGCACGCTGGCACCCGTGGTGGTTACTTGCTTGCAGGAGAGCTGTCCGATGGATCGGTGGGCAGCTGTGAACAGCAGCAGGACGGATGCCCATCGCAGGGCCGGACGACAAGGCCACGCTCGACGACGCATCCACAGTCAGAGCACGCGATCCCCATGTCAGTCATCGTCCGGTGTGGCGAGGATCTCGGCGAGAAGGTCCCGCGCCCTCCGGTCGATCTCGTCGACGATGGGGCGCACCTCTTCGACTGGCTTGCCAGCGGGGTCCGAGAGGTCCCAGTCGAGGTAGCGCTTGCCTGCGAAGACCGGGCACGCGTCGCCACAACCCATGGTGATGATCACGTCGGCGCTGCGAGCGGCCTCATCGGTGAGGGGCTTGGGGAACTCCTTGGAGACGTCGAGGCCGCGCTCGGTGAGGATCTCCACCACAGCGGGGTTGACCTCCTCCCCGGGCGCCGACCCGGCCGACCGGACGGTGATGCGCCCGGCGCCGTAGTAGTCGAGCAGAACGCGAGCGGCGACGGAGCGCCCCGCGTTGTGCGTGCAGACGACGAGTATCTCGGGGGTGTCGGTCATGACGGCTCCTTGTGTGCGGGCGAGAGATCGGAGGCGTTCGTTGGCGAAGCGCTCGGCAAGCAGAGGCAGGTAGGTCGCCACCTTCGAGGTGGCGGCGATGGTGTCGTATGACTCGTGGAGCAGGCGTTCGATCGTCTCGGGAGCGAAGACACCCTCGAATCGAGCAGAGAGGTGCACCGATGTGTGGGTGAGGACCTCGCGGTCCCGCTCGTAGGTCATGGCAACTGATCGGCGTAGTAGCGACGTCGTGCCCAGAGGGCGACATAGACGAGTCCGACGAGGACAGGTACTTCGATTAGGGGGCCGACGACCCCGGCGAGCGCCTGACCGGAGGTGACACCGAAGACACCGATGGCGACGGCGATGGCGAGCTCGAAGTTGTTGCCGGCTGCGGTGAACGCGACGGTCGTGTTGCGGTCGTAGGGCATACCCATGCGAAGGCCCAGTGCGAACGAGGAGCCCCACATCAGAGCGAAGTAGAGCAGCAGCGGAAGCGCTATTCGAGCCACGTCGAAGGGCTCCGAGGTGATCGCCTCACCCTGAAGCGCGAAGAGCACGACGATCGTGAACAGCAATCCGTAGAGCGCGATCGGCCCGATCCGTGGCAGGAAGGTGTTCTCGTACCACTGCGCTCCCTTGCGGCCTTCACCGATGAGGCGAGTCAAGAAGCCCGCCAGGAGCGGTAGACCCAAGAAGATGAGCACGGACTTGGCGATCTCCCAGATCGATACGTTGAGTGACTCCTGGTCGAGCCCGAGCCAGCCGGGGAGCAGTTCCAGGTAGAAGTAGCCCAGCAGCGAGTAGGCGGCGATCTGGAACACCGAGTTGACCGCGACGAGGAATGCCGCCGCTTCTCGGTTGCCACACGCCAGGTCGTTCCAGATGAGCACCATGGCGATGCATCGGGCCAAGCCCACGATGATCAAACCAGTGCGGTATTCCGGCAGGTCTGGAAGCAGCAGCCACGCCAGGGTGAACATCAGCGCTGGACCGACGAGCCAGTTGAGGACGAGCGACATTCCGAGCATGCGCCGATCGGCCGTGACCTCGCCGAGGTTGGTGTACCGGACCTTGGCAAGCACCGGGTACATCATCAGCAGTAGGCCGACCGCGATGGGCAGCGAGACGGTGTCGATCTTGACGCGGTCGAGGGCGTCGTCGAGGCCCGGGAACAGCCGCCCGAGGCCGATGCCGAGGGCCATCGCGGCACCGATCCACAAGGGCAGGAACCGGTCCAGCGTGGACAGCTTCTCGAGGACCGGTGCCTCCTCGTCAACGACCGGCGGCGGGATCACGGTCATTCGCAGGGCCTCCGGCGCTCGCCGGGCGTCGGGCAACATGCGGTGATGGCCCCGATCTGCGCGCTCAGCTCCTCGAGCGCTCCCCGTCGCAGCCGGTAGTAGGTCCACTGCCGGTGCTTCTCCGACTCCACCAGCCCGGCGGCCCGCAGCACCTTCAGGTGGTGCGAGACCAGGGGCTGAGCGATGCCCATCTCCTCCGCCAGGTGGCAGACGCACAGCTCCTCGCACGAGAGCAGCTCGATGATCCGCCAGCGGCGAGGCTCGGCCAGCGCCTTGAGCACCTCGGCCGGCGCTCTCACGCTCACATCAATTGCCATGCACATACACTACTGTTGATCTACGAACACCAGGCGCTCAACTGAAATGTCGCTGATCACGTGACCGTCTCTGCAAAGACGCGCTCGGATGCTCACACAGCGCGGCTCATCGCCATGCGCTCGGTAAAGCGCCAGCGCCTTAGTGAACTCTCGCGGCTCGGCGTGTTCGCCAGCGTGCGAAACTCGATCTTCTCGGCAAAGGCCCTGGCCGCAGCCGGCCTCGCCCTGCTGCTCGCCAACATCTGGGCCCGTCGGCATGAGCCTCGCCTACATCCCCGCCCTGTTCGCGGCGATGTCCGGCGCCAAGCCCGCCGAGGTGGGGTTCGCCTCCGGCATCGTGAACACACGTACCAGATCGGGTCTGCGCTCGGCCTCGCTGCCATGACGGCGGTCGCGACGTCCAACTGCGCCGACGGCGGCGTGGTCGCCGTGGACGTCGGTCAGGGCAGTGAACCGGCTGAGGTCGAGGAACAGCACGGTGGCCGTGGTCATGGCTTCGCCTGGGCCTTGGTGCCGTCGAAGTCGGTTGGACTGTCTTCGTCTTGAGGGTCGGGGGCCAGGAGGGTTGCGATCAGCCACCAGGCGAGGCCGGTCGTGATGAGGACGTCGGCGATGTTGAACGTCGGCCACCAGCCGGTGTGGAGCATGTCGACAACGCCAGCACCTTCGATCCGGTCGACCACGTTTGCGGCGCCGCCGGCGACGAACAGGATTGCGGGTCCCGTTGGCGCTTGCTTCGTGCGCCACAGGTGAACGACGCCGGTGAGAGCCGCAGCTGTGAGGACGACGAGGATGCTCGAGGGCAGGTCCGAGACCAGCCCGAACGCGATGCCAGTGTTGTAGGAGAGCTGTAGGTCGACAGGTCCCGGCAACGATCGTGATCCCCCGGCGAGATGATTGACGGCCCACCACTTCGCGGTCAGGTCGAGGCTCACGAGCAAGATGACGGCAACCAGGAACGGCCCGGCTGGCCGGTGCCGGGTCATCGGCTGATCTTTAGGATGCGGCGGGCGCCGTTGGCGACGACGACGAAGATGATGCCGCCGGCGACGAGGTCGGGGATCGCTGAGTCCGTGATGGCGACGCCGATCGCGGCGGCGATGACGAGACCGTTCACCTTGATGTCGTTGGCGGTGAAGATCCAGCTCGCCTGCAGGTGGGCTTCACCACTTCGTACCCGGTGGAGGACGACCAGCGAGACGATGTTGCCGGCGAGCGCCAGTGCCGAGAGGACGATCATCGAGATCGGGTCGGGCAGATCGGTCTCGACGATGAATCGTCGGAGCACCTCGATCAGGCCGACGGTGGCGAGCCCGGCCTGGAGGTAGCCGCTGATACGGGCGAGCTGCTTCTTGCGGGCGGCGACGGTGCCGACGGCGGCGAGGCTGAGAACGTAGACGCTGGCGTCGGCGCCCATGTCGAGGGCATCGGCCACCAGGCCCATCGACCGGCTGATAAGACCGACGGTCAGCTCTCCGACGAAGAACCCTGCGTTGATCACGAGCGCCACGATCAAGGCGTTGCGTTCGCGTCGACTGTCGGCAACCGGTCCGATCTCGGTGACGTCGTCGTCGACGTGTTCGGCGCCGAGTCCGAGGGACTGCAGGGCGGCGTCGATGTCTGCGGTGGCGGTGGCGTGTTCGACCATGACCTGGCGGCCGTCGAGGTCGACGTCGACCCGATGGACGGCGTCGACGTCGGCCAGAGCCATGCGGACGAGCTGTTCTTCGGCCGAGCAGTCCATCCCGGCAATGTGGAATCGGCTGACGGTCATGGCAGCCTCACGATCCGCCTGGCCTGTAACTCGGGCACAGGTCGATCGAGTGGCCGGTTCTGGCGAGCAACCGCTCCGCCGCACGCAGCACGTCGACGACGTCGGGATGGGCGATGCAGTAGCGGACCTCTCGGCCGGTCCGCTGGTCGAGGACGAGGCCGCAGTCCTTCAAACAGCGCAGGTGACCGGAGATGTTGGACTGCGTCCCGCCCACAGACTCGACGATGTCGCCGACGCGCTGCTCACCGGCGGCGAGCAGCGTGAGGATCGCCAAACGCGTCCGGTCACCAAACCCGCAGAACAGCCTCGCCGTGGTCTCGATGGCTGCGGAGGTCTCGACAGTTGATGCCGTTGCCATCCCCACACATTACATCGGTTCTCACCGATACGTTTACTCGGACTGTCCCTGCGGGCGTGAGGCGGTGGTGACGAGCGCTACAGGTAGCCGAGCATCGGTCGTCCGAGTCCGGTCATGGCGGGTTGGGGCTGCACGCGCGAATGGAGCCCTTCGATACCCTCCTGACCGCCCATGTACGCCCCGAACCGCTCCTGCCACAACTGACGGGCGTCGCTGTCGTCGGTGTCGTCGAAGCAACTCATATTTCATGGTCGCACCGGACCACGCTCGTCTGCCTCGCCTCCTCGTCTGCCTGTGTCGCTGCGCGGCGTTCCATTCCGTACCGCACAGTAGAAGCATGCGGGAGCAACGCATCGAGGCGGGAGTTGCGTCAGTCGTCAGCATCCCCGTCGTCGGGCTCGTCGTGTCCGCTGTCTTCACCCCGGTCCTCGTCGCGTTCCATCGCCTCGAGCGCCGCGATGAGCTGGCGCTGCTCTTCGTCGCTGAGGCGTGCGTCGGGGTGGAGCATGGTGTACCGGCTCGGCGGCATGAAGCCTTCGGCGATCGTTTCGGCGGCGTCGTCGGCGTCGCTGTCGACGCCCCATTCGGAGAAGTTGAGCTCGTCGCGGCCTGACTCGACGTCGCGTCGCACGAGCCACGACATCGGGGCCACGTAGCTGTAGACGGGCCAGTCGGTCTCGTTGCTGTGACAGGCGTAGCAGGACGTGCGCGCCAAGGCGGCTGTCTGCTGGTCGGGCCAGGGGGCGTCGGCGCGCACGGGCGGGTTGCTGTGCCGCCATCCGTATGGGACGGCCTGGACCGCGGCGAAGAGGACGATGGTGGTGATGAGTCCTTTGCGGAGCCAGCGTTTCACGACTCCATCCTCGCGGGTTGGCACAATCTGTCGGTGACAACAACGCGCCCGGGAATCTCCATGGCAACGCGCGTGCTCATAGTCGCAGACTCGGAAGCCCGCTGGGCCCGCGGTCTGCCGTTCCTTCTGTGCGGGTCCGTCTCGGTGACACTAGGCGGGATCGCCGCAGCGATATCGGGACCAATCGAGTGGGAGCAAGGGTCTTGGGTAGCCGCCTTCCTCGTCCTTGTCACAGGCGTCGGCCAGATCGGACTCGGGATGGGCCAGGCCTTTCTCTCTCGTGAGATACCCACCCGGGTCACTGTCACGATCGAGTGCACGCTGTGGAATCTCGGATCACTCGCCGTCATGGTGGGAACGATCATCGAGGCACCACTTCTGGTGTCAGTCGGCGGGCTAACGCTCCTGGTCGCGGTCGCTCTTCTGGCCAACACCGTGCGCGCGACGAACAGCCGGCATACCTGGTTGCGTCGGTCGTACCAAGGACTTGTGCTTCTGCTGCTCATCAGCACGCCGATCGGGATCGCCCTCTCCTGGATCAGGTCCTAGAGCGGGCGACTACGCGCTCGCCCCAGGCATGCCGCTTTACCGCCGCGCAATGTCGTCGACCTCGCGCAAGGGAGTACGGGTTCACCGCCCCTCCACCGCGGCGTTGACGCGCCGGCGGTTGGCGCGGAATCGCAACGTGCCCTTCCTCCTGGACCTCGACATCGTCGAAGCCGGCCGCGGTCAGATGGTCGGCGAAGGTCCGCAGTCGACGAGCATCTGAGCGAGACCTGCACCAATGGGCCGTGCGTCCCTGTCGGGCGTGCAAGCGCGACAGACGCGCGGGGGTCGGCCGAGCGACGCCGGCGGCGACTCAGCGCTCATCCGCGGGAGCGCTGCTTTGCTGCCTGCGCGAGGTCGTCGACCACCTTGAGCAAGGGGTACGGGTTCACGGCTGCGCCACCGTCGGGATGGATCTGGAAGTGCACGTGGGGTGGGCCGCCCTGCGCGTTCCCGCTTGTTCCGACGTAGCCGATGACCGTGCCGGCGTCGACGACGGTGCCATCGACCATGCCCTCAGCGAACGCCTCCATGTGCGCGTAGTAGTAGTACGTCCCGCTCTCACCCTTGACCCAGATCTTGTTGCCGCCGAGCACATCGGTCCCGGCACGGGTGATGATCCCTCGTTCACAGGCGAGCAATGGCGTGCCCCTCGGGGCGAGGATGTCCGTCCCCTGGTGCGCGTGCTCGTAGCTCGAGCCCATCATCCGCGGGGCTCCAAACGAGTCGCCGAAGGAGTGGGGGTCCCCCACTGGGAAGACGAACCCGCGGATGACGATCTCCGAGCCCGCCGCGAACACAGCGAGGTTGAACTGGGCCGACACGCTCGCTCGACGTGCCTCGACGAGTGACGACCGGGCAGCTTCGAGCTCGAGACGTGCGTCGACGAGGCGTTCGGCGGTGCGAACGAGAACAGCGTCGACTGCCTCCCTTGCAGCAAGGTACTCCTCCACGGATTCCTGATCCGCGTTGAGCACCGACGCGAGAAGCGACTGTGCGACGGCCACCTCGTTCGGGTCATCCGTGCTGATCAGCGCGACGAGGTCGTCGACACGGCCGCGCACGGTGGCAAGCGCGGCACGAGCCTCGAAGCTGCGGCGGGCGGCCTCTACCCTGCGCACGGCGGTGCGGTCATCCGCTGCCAGCCTCGTGATCGACACCTCGAGGAGGTCGAGCTCGCTCTCGAGAGCCACGACTCGCTCCTTTGAGCTCTGATACGCGGTCTTGAGCTCCACCGCTTCTGCCTCCGCTACCCGCAGCTGTCGGCGGATGACCTGCGCGGCATCGGCGGCATACACGCCCGGTTCGGCCGGCCGAGGGGGCACCGTCTCCGGAACGACCGGCACCGGCTCGGCCGGCAGCTCCTCGTTGCCGCCCGGGTCCTCCGGTGGCGGCGGAGCTTCGGTCGTTGTCGTGGTGCTTGTCGTTGTCGTGGGGCTTGTCGTCGGCGCCGGCAACACGGTCAGCGGCGGCGCTGACGACGTGGTGGTGGCTGAGGTGGCCCCGGGCTCCTGCGCTACGGCCGGAGCTAGCGAACCAGTGGCTCCGGTCAGAAGGGCGGACGCCAGGGCCCACGCGCCGTCGCGACGGGAACGGGTCATGTTTGACGCGGGGTGACTTTGACCCGAAGCCGACACATCCGGACGAGCCTAGGAGTGTGGCCCCGATCGAACGCATCACGCGTGCGGCGCCCGCCCTCCGGGCCGAGCCTTCGGGCGCTGGCGAGGACGAGGGTAGGGCGGGCATTTTGACGACAGGGACACGGCTGACCTGGTGGCGCGGTGGCGCGGTGGTCTCTTCGGACGCTATGGGACGCTGACTGACCTGCTCGACAGCTGACGAGCCTGCGCTCCTAGATCCGCTTCCTCGCACGGCATCGGCAGATGCCGATAACATCGGTGGATGACCACAATCTCGGCTGCGCCAGCGGCGCTCGCTGCGCGCATGTTCCGCGGGTTCGCCGATCCGACGCGCGTGGCGATCCTGCTCGAGCTGCTGCCTGGTGAGCGGCGCGTGAGCGATCTTGTGGACGCGGTGGGCAGTTCGCAGTCGAACGTCTCCGGTCATCTTGCGTGCCTCAAGGGCTGTGGGCTGGTGGTGGACCGGCCTGGCGAGCGCAGGCAGGTCTTCTACCGGTTGGCTGGAGTGGAGGTCGCTGATCTGCTGCGGTCTGCCGAACGCTTGCTGTCCATCAACGGCGACGCCATCGACCTGTGCGGCAACCCGCTGATGGAGAGGGATCGTGATGGCTGACGCCTGCTGCGGACCTGACGACGACCGTAACGACGGAGGCACCGAAGCGGAACCCCAGCGGTTCACCGACATTCGAGAGGTTCGAGCGGCTGCCCTTGCCGGCCTCGTTCTAGGCGCCGGTTTCGCGGCGAGTGCCGCCGATGCCGATGGAGCGGCAGTCGTGCTCTTCGTCGCAGCGTTGGTCGTCGGGGGCTCGACGTTCGTCCCAGAGACCATGCGGGCCTTGCTGCGCGGCCGTGTCGGCGTCGGGACTCTGATGACGATCGCGGCGATCGGCGCGATCGCGCTCGGCGAATACGGCGAGGCAGCGTCGCTGGCGTTCCTGTTCTCGATCTCCGAGGCGCTCGAGGGCTACGCGCTGGCACGAACGCGGCGCGGCCTGCGCGCGCTGCTCGCGCTGGTTCCCGAGCGGGTCACGGTTCGTCGCGGGAGCGGCGAGGGCGACATCGCGCCCGAGGACCTCGAGGTGGGCGACGTGATGGTCGTCGGTCCCGGCGACCGGCTCGCCACCGATGGCGTCATCCGGCAAGGGCGATCGACCCTCGATCTGGCTGCGATCACGGGTGAGTCCGTGCCTGTCGAGGTCGGCGCGGGCGCTGAGGTCTTCGCTGCGTCGATCAATGGCGGCGGCGTCCTCGACGTGGAGGTGACGGCGCGCACCACAGACAGCTCGCTGGCGCGCGTCGTGCACATCGTCGAGGAGGCGCAGGAGCGCAAGGGCTCCAGTCAACGGCTGGCCGAGCGCGTGGCACGGCCGCTCGTTCCCGGGATCATGGTCGTGGCTGCGGCAGTCGCCATCCTGGGATCGCTCTTCGGGGACCCCGGGCTGTGGATCGGTCGGGCGCTCGTCGTCTTGGTTGCGGCGGCGCCCTGTGCTTTTGCCATCGCCGTCCCGGTCACGGTCGTGGCGGCGATCGGCACCGCCGCTCGCATGGGCATCCTCATCAAGGGCGGTGCCGCCCTCGAGGCGCTCGCGGGCGTGCAGATCGTGGCTCTGGACAAGACCGGCACCCTCACCCAGAACCGCCCGACAGTCGTCGAAGTCATCGCAGCCGACGGCGTCGAGCGCGACGCCGTGCTGCCGATCGCGGCCGCCCTCGAGGCGCGCAGCGAGCACCCCCTGGCTGCCGCCATCCTCGCCGCAGCGCCAGCCGTGGCTGAAGCCAGCGATGTGCAGGCGGTGACCGGGCGGGGCATCGCCGGGTTCGTCGACGGGTCCGCCGCCCGTCTCGGGAAGCCCGGGTTCATCGCCGCCGACGAGCTGGACCTCACCGTGGAGCACCTGCAGCGCGAAGGCTGCACCGTGGTCCTCGTCGAGCACGACGGCCGCCTGCTCGGAGCGGTCGCTGTCCGTGACGAGCTGCGACCCGAAGCCGCCGACGTGGTCAATCGATTGCGCGCGCTGGGGATCACCCACGTTGCGATGCTCACCGGCGACAACCGCCGCACCGCTGAAGCCCTGGGCCAGGCCGCCGGGATCGACGAGATCAGCGCCGAGCTGCTCCCAGAGGACAAGGTCGCTGCCATTGAACGGCTGCGAGCACGAGGAGCCACCGCCATGGTGGGCGACGGCGTCAACGATGCGCCGGCGCTGGCCACTGCTGAGGTCGGCATCGCCATGGGTGCCATGGGCAGTGACGTGGCCATCGAAGCCGCAGATGTGGCCCTCATGGGTGAGGACCTCACCCATCTGCCCGAGGCCCTCGCCCACGCCAAGCGAGCCGGGAGGATCATGCGCCAGAACCTCGCCTTGTCTGGTCTCATCCTGATCGTGCTCATCCCCCTTGCGGCAGCCGGAACGCTCGGTCTCGCCACCGTCGTCGCCACCCACGAGCTGGCAGAGGTCCTCGTCATCGCCAACGGCGTGCGTGCCGGCCGCCGCCCCGCGGCCGCGCGGACCGCGGCTCCCGCTACGGTCCGCCGACCCGGTGATCTGGCCTCCGCCCCTCGCTGACCGAATCCCCCCGGAAGGAACGCTGTGAGCAAGAACGTCAAGATCTCCCTCGTCATGGTCCTCGCTGCTGCCGCCGCGCTGCTCGTCGCCGCCAACGTCGCCGGCGACGACTCTCCTACGGCTTCGACCGGCGATGAGCGCTCGGATCGCCTCGTGCGCCCCGACAGCCAGCGCCTCTCTGAGGCCTCCGATGGCAAGGTGACCTTCGTGGAGTTCCTCGACTTCGAGTGCGAGGCGTGCGGCGCCGCCTACCCGGCAATCGAGGAGCTCCGCGACCAGTACGGCGACGAGATCACCTTCGTCGTGCGCCACTTCCCGCTGCACGGCAACTCTGAGGAAGCCGCGAAGGCGGCCGAAGCGGCAGCCGAGCAAGGCAAGTTCGAGGAGATGTACGACCTGCTCTTCCAGAACCAGGCCCAGTGGAGCCACAGCGAAGAGTCGAAGAAGGACGTGTTCTTCGACTACGCCGAGCAGCTCGGGCTCGACATGGACGAGTTCCGCACCACCTACGACGACCCGGCGACCCTCGAGAAGATCCGTCGGGACAAGGAGGACGGGCAGGCGGTGGGCGTGACCGGGACGCCGACGTTCTTCCTCAACGGCGACAAGGTCGAGGTCTCGAGCTTCGCCGAGCTGCTCGCGCAGATCGACGATGCGCTCGCGAGCTGACCGGGCCGAGGCTCAGGTCGGCTCGCCGTCACCCGAGCCCGCCAGGATCGAGGCCGCCGGCACCCTCCATGGTGCGTCACGGCGGGTCGCCTGGCTCCTCGTGGTGGGGGGACTCGTGGGCTTCGCGGCGGCGGTCACGCTGCTCATCGAGAAGATCGCGCTTCTCGAAGATCCCACCTACGTGCCCAGCTGCAGCATCAATCCCATCCTGAGCTGCGGCTCGGTCATGAGCACCGAGCAGGCCGAGGTCTTCGGCTTCCCCAACCCGATCATCGGGGTCGCGGGCTTCGCCATCGTCACCACCGTCGGCGTGGCGCTCGTCGCGGGGGCGCGGCTCCAGCGTTGGTTCTGGTGGGGGCTCCAGGCCGGCACGACGTTCGGGGTCGTGTTCATCCATTGGCTGATGTTCCAGAGCCTCTACCGCATCGACGCCCTCTGTCCGTACTGCATGGTCGTGTGGGCCGTGACCATCCCGCTGTTCTGGTACACGACGCTGCACAACGCGACGGCGGAACATCTCCGTGTCACGCCGCGCATGCGGCCGATCGTCGCCCGTGCGGCCGCGTACCACGGCGTCGTCATCACCGGCTGGTTCCTCGTCATCGCCGCGCTCATCACGCAGCGATTCTGGGACTACTGGTCCACGCTTCTGACCTGACCGAGCTCACCACGCCAGCTCGTCGCAGCCGCGGTGGTCGGCGGGCTCGACCTGCAGCGTCGCATGGGCGATGCGGTATCGGTCCTGCAGCACCTCGCGGGCCTGGTCGAGAACGCCGTGGGTGTCGGCTCCTTCGCCTACCACCAGGTGAGCCGAGGCGTTCTCCATCTCCGAGGTGAGCGTCCAGACGTGCAGGTCGTGCACGTCGACCACTCCGGGAAGGTTCACGAGATCGGCCCGGATGGCGCCGAGGTCCGTGCCGGGTGGAGCCGCTTGCAGAAGGATCCGCACGGCCTGTCCGCCGAGACGCCACGTTCGGGGCAGGATCCACAGCCCGATGCCAGCGCCGACCACCGGATCGATCCAGGCCCACCCGAAGACCTCGAGGAGGATGGCTGCGATGATGACGCCGACCGAACCGAGCGTGTCCGCCAGGACTTCGAGGTAGGCGCCCTCGACGTTGAGGCTCTCCTTTGCGCCCTGCCTGAGCATGGCGAAGGCGACGAGGTTCACGATGAGGCCGAGCACCGCCACGACGAGCATCGGCAGGCCGAGCACCTCGGGGTCGCCGCGCAGGCGGTTGACCGCTTCGACGAGCACGTAGATGGCGACGCCGAAGAGCAGCAGAGCGTTGACGAACGCCGCCAGGATCTCGAGGCGATACATGCCGAAGGTGTGCTGACCGGCGTCTTCGCGGCGAGCGTGCCGGTTCGCGAGCTGGATCGCAGCGAGGGCCATGCCGAGCCCGATCACGTCGGTCAGCATGTGGCCGGCATCGGACAGCAGGGCCAGTGAGTTGGTCAGCACCCCGCCGACCGCCTCGACCACGAAGAAGGTCCCGATCAGCCCGAAGGCGACGGCCAGGCGCTTCTGGTGCCGGGCACCGGCGCGCATCGCACCGGCCCCGTGGTTGTGATCGCCGCTCATCGCCTTGATCCCTCGCTGCCGACGCTCGGGATGAAGCGTCCGGCCTGGGCCGCATAGGAGTCGTACGTGCGGCCGTGGGTCCGGCGAAGGTAGGGCTCCTCCACGAAGCGGACCTGCAGCTCGAGGCCCACCAGGAGCGCGACCAGTGCTGCGAGGGCCCAGAGGTTGGCGAGCAGCAGCGCGAACCCGGCTGCGGCCAGTGCCATTGCCGAGAAGATCGGGTTCCGCACGCTGGCGAAAACGCCGGAGGTGACCAGCTGCGTCGTTTCGGCCTGGTCGACCCCGATGCGCCAGGAGTCACCCATGGTCAGCTGCGCGGCTACGCACAGCACGATCCCAGCGACCGCAAGCAGCGCGCCCACCGTGAACCCCGCCGCGTTGTCCAACGGGGGCCATGGGTCCAAACCGCTAGCCGCCGCTATCGGTGCGACCACCAGGAGCACGATCGCCAGCACGAACAACCCGGCACCGAGCCGCTCCACCGGCGGCGCGCCACGGCGGGGCAGTACCAGCCCGGTGGAGCCCGTCCGGCGCCACTGGACCCAGGTCCGCACGCCGAACGCCAGCACCGCGAACACGACCTCGAGCACGATCGCCGTCGTCGTTCTCATCGCGGGTCTCTCTCAGCGTGACGCAGGTGCTCCAGCGACAGATCGAGCAGGAGCCGTACGTGGGAGTCGTCGAGTGAGTAGTAGATGATCCTTCCGTCCCGGCGGTTGCGCACGATGCCGGCCGTTCGCAGCAACCGCAGGGCATGCGACACCGACGACTCCGGCACCCCGATCGTCTCGGCGAGATCGCACACGCACAGCTCCCCCGCCTCGAGCAAGGCGTAGAGCAACCGAGCGCGGGTGGGGTCACCCAGCAGCTTGAACTGCTCCGCCAGGCGTCTCGCCTCATCGCGGTCGACGAGGCGTTCACGCACGGAGGTGACGCGCTCCGGATCGACCAACCGCGTGGGGCAAGCGTCCAGCCCGACCACCGCATCCGACTCAGGTTCAATCGACATCCGCATAGATATTCAGATATACGGACGAAGTGCGATCTGTCAAGGCGCTCGGCCTGCGGCCATCAGGCCGATGGGAATGTCTCCGCAGCCGCCGGCCCGACCTCGACCAGCTCTAGCCGAAGGGTCCCGTGGCATCCGAACCACCGGCGAACGTCGAGACGGGACTGCCGAACGCCTCCCCCTGGAGGGGACCTTGGACCCTTCTGCCGCGTGACGTCTGCTGCTTGCCTTGGGGACGGAGCCACAAGGACCGCATCGAGGCGGCGACCGGCGGCCCAGCGCCCCCAGCGCGTCTTCCCCCCCCGAACCCGAAGAGGTCGTGATCCATGCCCGACACGCCCACCCCAGTCCCACCTGAACCCGGCCAAGGGATGGTGAGACGGCGTGCAGTCATAGGCGCGACCTTCGCCGGCATCGGTGCTGCCAGCTTGGTCGGCGTGACGGCAGCCACGACTTGGCCCGACTCCACCAGTGGCAACGGTTCCGGCGAGCCAGCGAGCGGTGGCCAGGGAGCCGAGACGATCTCAGGCGCGCAGATCGACTTCACTGCAACACCCGACGAGTCTTGGGACGCGCGAGACCCCGCGCTGCGACCCGCGTCGCCCGAGGTCGAGCGGCGCATCACCGTCGTGGCCCGCGAGGATGTCGGCGAGATCGCGCCCGGCACCACCCAGGAGCTGTGGAACTTCGACGGAGTCGTTCCGGGGCCGGTGTACCGAGGCCGGATCGGTGACCGGTTCCGCTTCGCGCTGCGAAACGACGGCCGCGTCGGGCACTCAATCGACTTCCACGCCTCCAAGGTCGCCTGGAACGACAAGATGCGCACGATCCAGCCCCGCGAGACCCTCGACTACCCGTTCGAGGCCAAGCATGCAGGGATCTTCATGTACCACTGCGGCACCCCACCGGTGCTGCACCACATCGGCAACGGCATGTACGGAGCCATCATCGTCGACCCGCCGAACCTCGCCCCAGTTGATCACGAGTTCCTCTTCGTGCAGTCAGAGCTCTACCTCGGCGAGCAGGGCCAGCCAGGCGATCTCGAAAAGATGCAGCGCGAGGCGTGGGACGCGGTTGTGTTCAACGGGTACGTCAACCAGTACCAACACCGTCCCATCCGGGTGGATCCCGGCCAACGGATCCGAGCCTGGGTCCTCGACGTCGGTCCGTCGGAGAACTGCTCGTTCCACATCATCGGCACGATCTTCGACACCGTCTTCAAGGAAGGCGCCTACCTCCTGCGACCCGACGACGAGCGCGGCGGATCCCAAGCCCTCGACCTGCAACCGGCGCAGGGCGGCTTCGTCGAGTTCACCTTCGACGAGCCCGGCCTCTATCCGTTCGTCACCCACAAGTTCGCCAACCCCGGCAGGGGTGCACTCGGCCTGTTCCAAGCCGGAGACGTCGACGTCAGCGCGGCCGCCGGCGGACACTGAGAGAAGGCTGACATGACCACCACAGAGCACCAAGAGAACCACACGGCGGCAAAATCCGAGGACACGCCGGAGCGACGCGGCACCACCTTCGAGACACTCGCGGTGTGCGGTTTCATCTTCGGGATCTTCTCCATCGTCGCCTCGGTCTTCGCCGTCGGTCTGGCCGCCCAAGGCGCTGACGGCGATAGGGGTGATGGCGCGGGAGGTAGCGAGGTCGCCGCGCCTTCAGGCGTCTCCACCCTCGAAGTGACCCTCAAGGACTTCGCCTTCGATCCGGACGACCTGCGAGTCGACGCAGGCGCTGTCCTCAACCTCACCAACGAAGGGTCGGTCGCCCACAACCTGGCCGTCGACGGCACCGCGTCGGACATGATCGAAGCAGGCGAAGGCGGCACACTCGACCTCGCCGATGTCGAGCCGGGCACCTACACGATCATCTGCGAGGTTCCGGGCCACGAGGCCGCCGGCATGCGAGGCACGCTGGTCGTCGAGTAGCGCCACCCTTCGGCTGAAGGCCGAGCGGTTCCCGGCGGCCTAGGCTCGGCCTCCTGCAAGGGGGACCGCACTTGTCAATGACACCCGCCCTGGCGCCCGCTCCGGCTCCAGAGGATGAGTGGGCCGAGGGGCCCACGTTGCTCCGTGCGGACGCGCTCTGCCTGGCTGGGTTCGCGTCGCTTTGCGCAGGGGCGATCCACGCGGCCGCGATCGGCGCGCACAGCGACCATGACCAAGCAGTGCTGGTGTTCACGATCGTCGCCGGCTTCCAGCTCGTCTGGGGTGCGCTCGCCGTCGCCCGGTCTAGTCGCCTCCTCGCTCTGACCGGAGCGGTCGGCCATCTGGCGCTCGTCGCCGGCTGGATCGTCGCCAAGCGCTCAGGACTCGGGTTCATCGACGGTCTCGAGGCTCGGGAGCGGACCGAGCTGGGCGATGGGCTGGCCGCAGGCATGGCGTCGCTCGCGGTCGTCTTGTGCCTCTACACCGTGCTTCGGCCCCATGCACAGGCGATGTTGACGCAGCGCATCGCCGTGAGTGGCGCATGTGTCGCGGTCGCACTCCTCGCGTTGCCGGGCATGTCGGCGGCGGCGCGCCCGAGCCACCACCAGACCGATGCAGGTGCGCCCGCAGCCGACCACCACGCGGCGGAGCCCGCCGGCGGCGACACAGCGGCAGCGACCGCCTCCGCGGTCGCGCCGGTTCCCTACGACCCGGCGAAGCCGATCGACCTCGGGGGCGTCGCCGGGGTCACCCCGGAGGAGCAGGCCCGGGCGGAGAACCTGATCGCATCGACGCTCACGCACCTGCCCGACTATGCCGATCCGGCGGCAGCCGAGGCCGCCGGCTTCCGCTCGATCCGAGATGGCGGGACCGGGTACGAGCACTACATCAACAGTGAGTACCGCGCCGACGGCAAGGTGCTGGACCCAGACCGCCCCGAGTCCCTCGTGTACCAGGTGCGCGGCGGCAGGAAAGAGCTCGTTGCCGCGATGTACATGGCGGAGCCCGGCACGACGCTCGACAACACGCCGCCGCTCGGTGGCGCGCTGACCCAATGGCACATCCACGACAACCTGTGCTTCACGCCGGAAGGGCAGGTGGCCGGCCTCACCGACGGGGAGGGCGGGTGCAGCCCACCGTTGGTGAAGTTCGAGCCGGTACCAATGATCCACGTGTGGATCGTTCCGCATCCGTGCGGCCCCTTCGCGGCGCTCGAGGGCATCGCCGGTGGCTCCGTCAAGCCAGGAGAAGAGCGGCTGTGCGACACCGTCCACGGTGGCCACTGACGCGCCCGATGACCCGCTAGCTGACCCAGCGGCCCACCCTCGATCCTGATGCTCGTCCAGCGGTCGTCGCCCCTCATGCTCGTGCCTGCCGGAGTCGTCCTCGGCCACGGTGCGGCCTGTCTCATCGGGGCCCTGGTCGGCAGCAGCACTCCTATGTGGCATTCCAGTCTCATCGGCCCCCTGCTATGCCTGTCGGTTCCCCTGTCGCTCGCTGGACTGGCACGGGCACTCGTCGCAGGTTTGCGAGCCGAGAAGGCCACGCGAGGTCTCCGCGTACTAGCGCCGTACCAGATCGGCCTGTTCGTCTGCATGGAGCTGCTGGAGCGTTCGGGAGCACCGAGTGCTTCGCACCTCTCATGGATGTTGGTGGGTCTGGCCGCGCAGCTTGCGGCCGCCGCGATGCTCTGCAGGCTCATGCGGGTCGCCGGTGAAGTGGGGGCCCGATTGCGTGAGCGGCGCAAGGCTCATGTTCCGTCGTCGCGACGAGTGCTGCGCCCGGTGGCGGTCAGGCCCTCTCGAATGGCCCTGATCCTCGGGTTCGAATCGCTCTGCCGGCGGGGACCGCCGACCGCTGTCGCATAGCTCAGTGACCCGCAGGGACTCGACCCTGCCGAGCTGTTCCAGGAGGAACGTTGTCAGCGATCTTCGTTGGCGGCTGGTCGCTGCGTCGGGTGCTCGTTGCCGTCGGGCTGTGTCTCGTGGCCACCGGAGCGACCCTCGCCGGCACTGCCCGCCCCGCCATGGCTCACGCAACCCTGCTGTCGACGGTGCCCACCGGCGATGAGCTCCTCGCGTCCGTGCCCGATGCCGTCGAGCTCCGCTTCGACGAGCCCGTCGAGGTCCTCGACGGGGCCGTCAGGGTCTTCGGTCCCGACGGTGAGCGGGTGGACCTCGCGAGGGTCGAGGTCAAAGGCGCAGAGCTGAGCGCACCGATCGATGCCACGCAGCGAGGCACGTACACGGTGGCATGGAGGGTCTTGAGCGAGGACAGCCACAACCTCTCGGGCTCGTTCGTGTTCCACGTCGGCGAGCGCAGCGGCGCGGTTGCGGTCGACGACAGCGACAACCCGCTCGTCGACGCGGCGGGCACCATCGGTCGGCTCCTCGCCTTGTCGGGAGCGGCCCTCCTCTTCGGTGCAGGGGTAGTGACGATGCTCGCTGCCAAGGAGGAGCGGGTCGCTGCCAAGTTGCGCCCGCTTGTCCTGGGAGCATCAGCCGGTGCTGTCCTCGGGGTAGCGCTCGTGCTGGTCGGCCGAGCAGCAGCGTCGTCCGGCCGATCGCTCCCTGACGCCATCGCGCTCACCCCCGATCTCACGACCGGGACGCGGACCGGCCTGCTCACCCTCGGTCGTGCGCTGTTGCTCATTGCGACCGGAGCGTTCGCCGTCACCGTCCCGCTGTGGCGGAGGGCCGCCTGGGCGGCGCTCGCCGCTACGGGAACGGCGATGGTCCTCACCACGCTGGCCGGTCATGCGTGGACCGCCGAGCAGCGCGCGATCGCCGTCGCATCCGATGTCACACATCAGCTCGCCGTCGGTATCTGGATCGGAGGCGCGGTCGCCCTCCTCGCTGTATTGCGGTCCAGCGACGACCGCGGCCGGCTCGCGCGCCGCTTCTCCGGCGTGGCCATCGCCGCAGCTGGCGTGGTCGCTGTGACCGGCACCATTTCGGCCTTCATCCAGATCGGTTCTCTAGAGGCCCTGACCTCGACCGGCTACGGGCAGCTGGTGATCGCCAAGGTGATCGGCTTCGCCGTGCTGGTGACCTTCGGCTGGCTCAACCGGCGCCATCTCGTGCCGATCGCCGAGCGCGCAGCCGCACCACTCATCCGCTCGCTTCGCTGGGAGGTGCTCGTCGCAGCCATGGTCCTGACCGTCACAGCCGTGCTCATCGACCAGCCTCCGGGCCGCACGGCAGTCGACCGGCCCTTCGCCGCCACCGTCACCGCCGACGACGCCACGCTGCAGATGACCGTCGAACCGGCTCGCACCGGAGCGAACGACCTCCACCTCTATTTCTACGACACCAGGACCGGCGAGGTGCTTCCCGTCGATGCCGTAGAGATCACCGCCGGCACGGCCGACATCCCCCCGAGGCGGCTCGACGTCGTCCCCATCACCGCCAGCCACGTCTCCGTCCTCGGCGCGACCTTCCCCGCCACCGGCACCTGGAACATCAACGTCACCCTCGTCCGAGCCGGCCAACCAACCACCGTCACACTCGAGGTACCAATCCGATGAACATCCACAGACAGCCTCGCCATGCGCTGGGTCTGGGCCTGCTGAGCGTCGCCTTCCTGGTCGGAGCGGTCTCAACGGCGGCCGCGCACGACGGTGAGGGGATCTTGACCGTGGAGTCCCAGACCCCGACCGACGACGTCGTGGTGGAGTACGTGGTTCGGCTCACCTGGGCCGACGACGGCCACCCCGCACTCCAGTCGACGGTGACGGCGACGCCGATCGCGTCGGACGGCGCCCCCCAGACACCGGTCAGCCTGGATCCCATCGACGAAGATGGTCGCTACGCCGGCACCGTCACGTACCCCGCTCCGGGTGACTGGACCGTGCGCTTCACGTCCGTCACGCCGACCGGCTCCGTCGAGATCGTCGAGCCGATCAGGTCGCAGCCGACAACCACGACCGCACCCGCGACCACCACAGTGCCTCGCGAACCCGGCGACGACGACCCGGGCTCGGACGTCACCACAGGCGAGGAGTCGAACCCGGACGCAGGAGGCGGATCCACGATCGGCGGCGGGCTCGCCTTGGGAGTGCTAGCCGCCGTGGTGATAGCGGCTGTCGTGACCTTCGCCCGATCGACCCGCCGGTTCCGGGAAGACTCATGATCCGCCCGATCTGGCCCGCTGGGGCCCTGTCGATCCTTCTCATCCTCGCTGGGTGCGGTTCTGGCGCTGACGACCGTCCGGACACCGGCAACACAGCAGCAACCACAGCGGTGGAGCCGACAACCACAGCCGCCTCCAGCCCGGCCGCCGACCCGGCCTTCGCGCAGCTCTGCGGGGTGCTCGCATCAGCGCACCGTGGTGACCTCGAGGAGGTTCGCAAGAGCTTCGACCATGGCCCGCTCCACACGCTCGCCGAGGCTGCCATCGATGTCGATCGCGCTGTCGCGGCGAGACTGCTCGGGGCCAAGGAAGCCGTCGAGTCCGGTCTTACCGATCCTGCGATCACCGCGGACCGAATAGCCGAGGACCTCGATGAGCTCGCTGATGCTGCCGCAGACGCTCACGCGATCATCGGTACCCCCCAACCACCATGCGAGGAGCTCTAATGAACCACCTCCGATCCGCTGCCGGTGCCGTCGCCCTGGCGCTCTTCGCCGCCGCCTGCGGCGGCGAAGAGGAAGACGCCGCCACCAGCTCCACCGAACCGATCGAACCGACCGAGGTGGCCTACGGCGCGCAGGTGGCCAGCTACGACTTGGCCGCCGGAACGCCTCAACGGTTCCTCGTCGGTCTCCTCGCAACGGACAACGCACTCGTGGTCGGCGGTGAGGTGACCCTCGACTTCTGGTACCTCGGGAGCAACTCGGTGGCGGGGGCCTCGCAGGAGGACGGCGAGCTCAAGCAGGCCGACGTGCCAGCCGCCTTCACGGCCGTGGCTGGCGGCACCGCTCCGCCCGAGGGAGAGGGGCCGCGAACGCGCCAGGGTGATGAGGGGGTGGGGGTGTACGAGGCGACCGGGGTCGACTTCGACGAGCCGGGGTTCTGGTCCGTCACCGTCAGCGGCACGGTCAACGGCGAACCGATCGACGCAAGCGCAGCCTTCGAGGTGGCGCCAGAGCACCGCATCGTGACCGCAGGCGCCTCCGCCCCCCGCACGGCCAACCTGTTGCCAGGCGACCCCGAGGCGCCCGTCAAGGCCGTCGACTCACGTGCTGAGGAAGACGGGTCGGTGCCTGACCCCGAGCTGCACCAGCTCACCGTCGCCGATGCTGTCGCGACCGGCCGGCCCACGATGGTCGTGGTCTCCACGCCGGTGTTCTGCGTGAGCAGGTTCTGTGGGCCCATCACCGACTCCGTGCAGGAGCTGGCCGCTACGTACGGCGATCGGGCGAACTTCGTGCACATCGAGGTCTGGCGCGACTTCGAGCAGAACAAGCTGAACCGCGGCGCAGCAGAGTGGATCTACCCCGATGAGGAGGCGAACCCCTCAGAGCCCTGGGTGTTTCTCATCGACGGCGAAGGCACGATCGCTCAGAGATGGGACAACGTCGCAAACGCCGGTGACCTCGAGCATGCGCTGGAGGGCCTGCTGCAGTGATCGATGACGAAGACGACGAACCCACGAGGAACGACGACGACTGGGCAGACATGTCTCGCGACGCGAGTCCGCGTCCACCTGGCGGGCTCGCGTGGCGGAGGGTGATCGCAGCGGTCGCAGCGTTCGCATGGCTGGGTGGCGCCATCGGTTGGTCCATCGCGCAAGACCGCCCACCTGGTCCTGGAAGCGTCGACGCAGGCTTCTACCTCGACATGGCCGCTCACCACGAGCAGGGCGTGCAGCTTGCCCTCATCGAGCTGGACAACGGCGAGAACCCGGTCGTCCTCGGCTTCGCCAAGGAGATCGTGATCTTCCAGCAGTACGAGCTAGGACGCATGGATGAACAGCTTCGCGAGTGGGGGATCGGCCGGGAAGATCGTGAGGACGTGGCGATGGGTTGGATGAACGCCCCGGTGCCGCACGACGCCATGCCCGGACTGGCGACCGAAGAGCAGATCGCGCACCTGCAGGACACCGAGGGGCTTGCAGCTGACGCGCTCTTCTTGGAGCTGATGGCGGAGCATCACCGAGGCGCCGTCCACATGGCCGCCTATGCGGCGAAGAACGCCGACAGCGCTGACGTGCGAGCGCTGGCCCGACAGATGGCACGGAACCAAGCGATAGAGATCAACGAGTTCGCACAAACAGCCGAGCGCTTCGATCTGGACGTGAGCATCGAGCCCTACCCACTCGAGGATCTGCAGCTCGATGGCTGATCAGGGGGATACGCCATGATCAACGCCTTCCATGCCATAGTCGCCCATCAAGGCGGCTGGGACGAGACGCTGTTCGTCCTTCTCCCGGTCGCGATATTCGCGGGCCTGCTTGCCCTCGCGAATCGAAGAGCAACAGCCGCCGCGTCGCATGAACGTGTCGAAGCCTCCGACGAGAACCCAGAATCCGGGACCGAGCCGTCGTCGCCACCAAACCCCCATCGGCCGGATTGACGACTGACCGAGCGATGTCCGACGGTATCGGTGCGGGCACGTCGAGGCCCGACTCGAGCGCAGCCCGGAGGGCCGCGATCTCGGGACTGCTACTCGGTCTCGTAGCGCTGCTGTCTGTGGGATCACGGCCGGGCGGACTCCCCATGTGGAAGGCTCTCCTGCTCGGTGCGGTCGAGGGCATCACCGAGTACCTGCCCGTCAGCTCCACCGGGCACCTGCTCGTGGCCGCTCGGATGCTCGGCCTGGGGGACGTCTCGGACGGCTCAGCACTCGGCACCTACGTGATCGCCGTCCAGGTCGGTGCCATCCTCGCGGTGCTCGGGCTCTACCGCGAGCGGTTCCGTTCCCTCGCTGTTGCAGCGGTCGGCGGCGCAGTGGAGGTCCGGTCCCTGGCCATCGCCATCATCGTGGCGTTCATCCCGGCCGGCGTCGTGGGCTCCCTGCTCGCCCCGACGATCAAGGCGCACCTCTTCAGTGCCTGGCCGATCGTCGCGGCATGGGCCGTCGGCGGGCTCGTGCTACTGGTATGGGCACCGAGTCCACGGTTCGACGGCACGCAGATCCTCGGCGTGTCGGTTCGGCAGGCCGTAGTCATCGGCGGCGCTCAGGTCCTAGCTGTGTGGCCCGGAACCAGCCGAAGCCTCGTCACCCTCCTGGCTGGCCTCGGCGTCGGCTTGACGATCGCTGCCGCCATCGAGTTCACGTTCTTGCTCGGAGCACTGACCCTGACTGCAGCGACGGTGTGGGACCTCGCGCGCAGCGGACCCGAGCTCGTAGAGGCCTTCGGGTGGGCACCTCCCGCGGCGGGTGCGCTCGCAGCCCTGCTCACGGCGCTGGCATCCGTGCGATGGATGACCAGGTATCTCGAACACCGACCGATGCGCGTGTTCGGGTACTACCGGCTGGGGTTGGCGAGCATCGTCGCCCTGATGCTCAGCGTCGGCATGTTGTGATGCGCGATTTGAGATCGCGTGACGACCCCCGCGAAGGTACGGCACCTAGTACAGGTTGTAGCACCAGAGGGGAGCACTCCGTTGGGCACAGGCGACGTACCGTTCGAATGGGCGCCGGACGTTTGGCTGCTCATGGTTGCGATCGGGGCGGGCTACCTCTGGGCGCTGCGCCACCTAGGCCCCCGGGTGGCACCCGATGCGGGCGACCAGCGGCGTCAGGTGGTGCTGTTCGCCGCAGGGCTGGCAGTGCTGACCATCTCGGCCTCCTGGCCAATCGACGCCATCGGCGATGGCTACCTCTTCAGCGTGCACATGGCGCAGTACCTGCTCATGTCGCTGATCGCGGCACCGCTCCTGCTTGCCGGGGTCCCCGCCTGGCTCCTGCGAGAGCTCACCGTTCCCATCCGGCCCGTGCTCTCATGGCTCACTCGACCGCTCGTCGCCCTGCTGATCTTCGACGCGGTGATGGTCATCACGCACTGGCCCGCCCTGGTCGATCTCTACCTTCGGGTCGACGTGGTGCACTTCGGGATGCACGTGCTGTGGGTTGCGAGCGGTCTTCTGTTCTGGATGCCCGTGCTGAGTCCGATCCCGGAGTACCGGCGGCTGGTGGAACCCCTCCAGATGGGCTACCTGTTCTTGTCGTCGATCATCCCGACCGTGCCGGCCTCGTTCCTCACATGGGCAGAGCAGCCGCTCTACGACCTCTACACCGAGGCGCCCCGCCTCTGGGGGCTCACGGCCATCCAAGATGTGCAGGCCGCTGGAGCCATCATGAAGCTCGGCGGCGGCGTCATCTTATGGTCGGTCATCACGGTGATCTTCTTCCGATGGGCCGCCGCGCAGGGCGTGGAGCGCTCCGCCACGACGGCTACCTCGAATGGAGCTACGCCACGCGCAGGACACCGCTGACGAGTCACCAGGAGCGAGGCGTCGATCTCTGCGCCGGAGCGTCGAGATCGATCAGCCGAGGACAGCCATAAGCGCTGGCAAGTCGCCGCCAGCTACGTGACCCATGAGCCCGGCCGCGACCGCGGCGAGTGCGATGAGGCCGGCGGCGGCGGCGAGTGGGAAGACAGCTGTCGATGCATCTGGAGGGAGGACGAGAAGCCGAGCGCGGTGCCGAACCTGCTCCGCTCTTCCGTACGGGAGCCGCAAGGAATCCCCCACGGCGCACATCGCCGCTCCCAATCGATGTCGGCGGCGGGGATCTCCACCGGCGGCGGTCTCGTCGGCAGCTCGCTCGACGGCTAGGCGCAACGCCGTCGTGCTGCGAAGGACTCCTGTCGACCATCCGAACGCTCCGTCCGCGAGCGCCGCCACCAGCAGCGCCCGGCCATGCCGCGCACGCAGGTGAGCGCGCTCGTGATCGATCACTAACGCCACGAGGTCATCTCCTATGGAGTCTCTCAAGCCCTCCGAGATGACGACCTGCGGAGGGGACCCCTCCACGCTGTAAGCGAGCGGCGACGAAGTCGGAACGACGACCACTTCGTGGTCCCCGAGATCGTGGTGCTCGCCCAGCCAGCTATCGACGTGAGCGGAGCGGCGACCGCGACGAGCCCGAACAGCGGCGCCCGAGAGCTGGGACGCCATGAGTCCAAGGGCTGCCAGCGAGGCGACGGAGGCGGCGATCCCGCCTGGAGAGACGTGCCCTTCGAACTGGACCAGCGGTGCTCCAGCTACGAGGTGGAGCACGCCGATGACGAGAGAGGTGCAGAGACCCGTCGCGACCGACACCAGGCCGAAGATGACGGCCGCCATGTCGAGCGTCACGAACGTGCGTGGGTTGCCCCGCAGCGCAGCTGTTGCGCCCAGGCCGGGCAGCACCAAGGCGACGCCACCGAGCCAGATGAGGAGGAGCGTCATCGCTTGCGCGATCCGAGCAGGCGGCGCAGCTGACCTCGGTTCGTCGCATCGAGGCCGTCCAGGAAGTGGCTCAGCGCGACCTCAGGATCATGCGCGGCGGCGAGCAACGCCACCATGCGCTCAGCGGTGCGCTCCTCGCGGCCTTGGACCGGGTGGTAGGCGAACGCCTTGCCCTGCTTTCGGCGCTCCAGCACTCCCTTCTTCCAAAGCCGGCGCAGGATGGTCATCACCGTCGAATAGACCACTGGCGGCTGCGGCGGAAGCTTTTCGAGCACCTCTCGGGGGGTCATCCAGGCATCGACCTCCCACAGCACCGCCAAGGCCTGGGCCTCGAGCTCGCCCATAGCACGACGTGTTGCGCCGCTCATCCCACACTCCGCCGGCGCCTCACGAACGCTGAGCGTACCGGTCGAAGCGCTCAGCTGAGCCCGAGGGCAGGCTGGATTGGCGAGATGGGCCTGAAGTACGACACGGTGTACCACGTCGCCGTTGCTCAGCACCGAGTGGGTGATCACGAGTCGCACCCCATGTCGCGCTCTACGGCAGGAGACCGAGGATGCCCCAGGAGTCAAAGACCAACACCTACTCACGCCGAACGGCCCTCCAGCTCGGTGGCGGGACGATGCTGGCGTTGATCCTCGCCGCCTGTGGCGACGATGGCGGCGAGGAGGCCGGCGCGACGTCCGGCGTGGTCGGCGACGAGGCGAACCCGGTGACGTCCTTCACCATCGTGGCAGACGACATGGAGTGGGACCTCGATCGCGTGGTCGTCCCCGCGGGGGCAGAGGTGACCGCGACGATCGAGAACCGCGACGAAGGCATGCCACACAACCTGCACGTGAAGTCACCGGGGGACCCGAAGACGGAGCTCGAGGCTGGCCCGGTCATGCAGACACTTCGCTTCACCATCGACGAGGCAGGCAACTACGACTTCGTGTGCGACATCCACCCGAACATGACCGGCACGATCCAGGCGGTCTGATCCACTCATGCTGCCGCTGGCGTTCGCTGGCTATCTGACTGCCGTCTTCGCGTCCGCCGTCGCGGCAAGCGTCGCGGCGGGCATCGGCGGTGACGCTGAGGGACTCGTGGTACTGCTGCCGAGCCAGGTCGCGTTCTGGGCCGTGCTCATCGGCACCGTGGTCATCGCACGCCGGGGCGGCATGCTCGGCGGGCTCACCGACCGCAGCGCGTTGCGGTTCCGTCGGATCGACCTACCGATCGGAGCAGTGGTCGGCGTTGCCACACAGCTCCTGCTGGTTCCGGCGATATATCTCCCATTCCGGGGCTTCATCGAACTAGACAGCCTCTCGGAGCCCGCCGAGGATCTGATCGGCGGAGCTCATGGCATCGGGCTCATCGCGTTGGCGGTCGCGCTGGTGGTCGTCGCTCCGATCGTCGAGGAGCTCTTCTTCCGCGGGCTTCTGCTCGAGGTCATGGCGCACAGGTGGGGCGGCGCATGGGCTGTCGCCGGGTCTTCCGTGTTCTTCGGCGCAACGCACTTCCAACCCCTCCAGTTCCCCGCTCTAACGCTCGCAGGAGCCGTGTTCGCGGTCGCTGCTCTCCGCGCGCGGCGGCTTGGCCCCGCCGTGACCACACACGCCGCGTTCAACGCGACCACGTTCACGACACTCGTCCTCAGCTCCTAGCTGCCGGCCGAATGTGACCCCGACCGCAACTCCGAGGTGCACCCATGTCACTGATGCGAGCGCTGAGCCATCCCCTCACCGCGCAACGGCGCCGGACCTCAGCTCACCGAGAGGCGCACACCGCCCTGGTACCCCGCTCGCGAACCTCGAGAGCCGTCGTCCTGGTCGTCGCCGCCTTGGGGCTGGCGCTGGCCACCCCGAACGCCTATGCGATGGATGAGCCCTTCGACGGCGCGATCCCGATGACGCAGACCCAGTCTCG
>DATCYI010000011.1:0-6877 GCA_036570385.1 Acidimicrobiales bacterium
TCGTGGCCGCGCTGGCCACCTTCGTCGGCGCCACCATCCAGGGCTCGCTCGGCTTCGGCATGAACCTCGTGACCGTGCCGGCCCTCGCCCTGGTGCTGCCCGAGGCGCTCCCGGTGGCGGTGATCACGCTGGGCCTGTCGATCTCGATCGGGATGCTGCGCCACGAGCACCACGCCCTCGACCGCGTGGGGCTCGCGTGGATCCTCGCGGGGCGGGTTCCCGGGAGCGTGGTCGGCGCGTGGGTCGTCGCGGTTGCGTCCACGACTGTGCTCGAGGCCCTGGCCGGCGCGGTGGTGCTCGCGATGGTGCTGGCGAGCGTCGCCATGCCGGTGCTGCCGGTGCGCCCGTCCACCCAGCTGGTCGCCGGCGTCGTCTCAGGCGTCACCGGCACTGCGGCCGGCATCGGGGGTCCTCCGCTGGCGCTGCTCTACCAGCACCGACCCGGCTCGACGATCCGATCGACCCTGGCGGCCGCGTTCCTCGTCGGCACCGCGCTCTCGCTGGCCACGCTGGCTGTGGCAGGCGAGGTCGGTGCTTCGCAGGTGCTGCTCGGCCTCGGCCTGGCGCCGCTGGTCGTCGTCGGCTCGGTGACCGGCCGCCGCTTCCACGACTGGCTCGACCAAGGCTGGTTGCGCCCTGGCGTGCTCGTGTTCGCGGCCGCGGCAGCCGTCACCGTGTTGATCAACGCCGCAGTGTGATCAGCTGACCTCGAGCGTCGTCTCCATGCCGGCCTCCCGGTGGCCGGCGATGTCGCAGTAGACGGTGTAGCTGCCGGCATCGAGGGTGACGGTGCCTTCGTCGACGTCGCCGTTGGCCTCCACCTCGAGCTTGAAGTCGTCGACGCCATCGATGAGCAGCGTGTGCCCGATGACGCCATCGTTGGTGTAGGTGAACTCGACCTCGCCGGCGGCCGCCTCCAGGCCGGACTCGGCGAACTTGATGTCCTCCGCGACGACCTCGACGGCAGCTCCGCCACCCGACTCCTCGGCGGCGGCGAGGCCGCCTCCACCATCACCGCCGTCGTCGGTCGAACCGCAGCCGAAGAGCCCGACTGATACAAGGACAAACGCACCGATGAGCGAACGACGCACAGGAGCCTCTTTCTCTAGTTGATGCTAGAGATAATAAGGCGGCAGGGCGGTTTGACGAAATCGGGCTCTGCGGCGGCTCAGCTCGGAGCGAGCTTCACGCAGCAGTACCCGTCCTCGGGATCGAGCCGCGCGTCGAGACCGGTGCCGCCCACCTCGTCGACGGCGGCCCTCACGAGGCAGAGGTTCATGCCGCAGATCAGGTCGGTGTGCTCCTGGGCGAGCTGGTGGAACGGACAGTTGGCGAGGGCGACCTGGCCGTCGGGCTGGATCCGAGGCTCGAAGCCCTGCTCGGCCAGCACCTCGAGGGTGATCTCGCGGCGGGCGACCGCCTCAGCGGCCGTGGCGGTCTCGATCCGCTGCCGGATGCCGCCCCCGAGCCGCCGTCCGGCTGCTGCCGCGGCCTCGTCGAGCGCATCGCCGATCGGCACCCCATCGAGGCGAGACCTGTCCGCCGCCTCGGCGAGGAGGCGGCCGGCGAGGTGGTAGTCGCGCGGGGGGATCGACACGCTGAGCTCCTTGGCGGAGCGCCGGTAGAGCTTGGCCGGCCGTCCGGCCCCGGGGCCCTGCCGGCCCGTGAGGCGGCGGAACTCGACCTCGAGGAGGCCGTCGCCGGCCAGCCGGTCTAGGTGGTGGGCGACGGTGGGTCGCTCGAGCCCGAGCGCGGCGGCGACGGACTCTCGGCTCACCCAGTCGCCGTTGGCCACCACGTGGTCGTAGACGCGCCGTCTCGTCGGCTCCGCGAGCACTCCGAGGACATCGAGACCGTCACGGTCGTCGGCGTCGCTGTCGTTCGCCATGGGTCTCCTTCGCCGGAGTCAGTCTAAGGACCCGAGCGGATAGGTGAACGCCGTGCCTCGCCGGCCGGTTGGCGCCCAGGGCTGCGTCCTCGTCCTCGCCTGTGCTGGTGACAGCCTTCGTCCTGCGTCCTTGCCCTGAACGCCCCCGGCTCGCCGAGGCACAGACGCCACCTGTCCGCTCGGGTCCTAAGGGCGGATCGGAGGGGCTGATCCGTCGCCCGTGACCGCGCGACCGGGTTCGACCGTGTGTGCCGGATCTGTCAGCTGTGGCCGTCGACGCCGCGGACCACGGCGACCACGCCACCCATCATCCCGCCGAACCCGGCCCCACCGAACGCTCCGGTGAACAGACCGAAGCCGATGGCCGCGCCAAACGACAGGTCGAGGACGACCATCGAGAACGCGACGATGACGAGGGTCAGGATCACGAAGCCCGAGACGATGCCCGTCACGACGACCGTCGCCATCGACGGTCCGGGCTGGGTCAGGACCTCGGCTCCGACGGCGCTCACGAGGCGATCCGATCGGCTGGTTCCGCACAACGAGTGGTCATGTCGTCTCCCTTGCTCGGCTTCGTTCGGACTCTAACAACAATGAGTCTTTGACTTACAAGCAATCTGGGAGCACTATCGCGAAGACATCCTAGTTTTAGAAGGAGACGCAACCATGACGACGACCCTCACGCCCCCATCGACCCGCTCGGTGGCCCGGCACCCGGTGGACGACCTGAGCGATCCCGTGACTCAGAGCTTCTGGCTCCTGCGGATCGGCTTCACCGTCGCACCCATCCTGTTCGGCCTCGACAAGTTCGCCCACGCTCTCGTCGACTGGGACGTCTACCTGGCGCCCGAGCTCACAGATCTGCTCAACGCCGAGGCGCACACGTTGATGTACGTGGTCGGGGTGATCGAGATCGTGGCCGGGCTGGTGGTGCTGCTCAAGCCCCGCTTCGGCGGCTACCTGGTGAGCGCCTGGCTGGCCGGGATCATCGTCAACCTGCTCCTGATCGGCGACTACTACGACATCGCCCTGCGCGACTTCGGCCTGCTCCTCGCGGCCCTCACCCTCGCCCGCCTGAGCACCGCCTTCCCCAGCGGCGCGACCCGCGACCGCCAGCCCCGCTGACCCCGACCCCCGCAGTCTGTGGTCCTGCCGCAGGATGTGCGGCGTCGACCACAGGTTGATCAAACGTCCGCAGCCTGTGGTCGTCTGCCGCAGGATGAGCGGCCCATGGCCACAGGCTCAGCTGGCTTGGGGCTCAGGCCTGGTCGGAGTGGCGGCGGCGCAGGTGCTCGGCGTGAAGCTCGGCGGGCCAGTAGCGGGTCGGGCTGATCTGGTCGGCCTCGATCAGATCAGCCTTGATCCGCTCGTACTCGTAGCAGTTGAGCTCGTAGAGGTTCCCCCAGGGATCGACGAGGTCGTAGGCCCAGCAGAGATCGAAGTCGACGACATCAGAGGGCACCAGCGGGCGACCGGCCGGGCCGTCGATGCCGCAGGGCAGCGACCGGGCGAACGTGGCGAAGGCCTCCGCGTCGACGCTGAACGCGACACCCGTCTGCTGCGGCACCATCGGGTGCCCCTCGCTGACCTCGAAGAGCGCCAGCGTCGTGCGGCCGCCGTCCGCGGAGATCTGGAGCGGTCCACCGTCGATCCCCGAAGCCCAGAAGTCGAAGTCCTCCACGGGTTCGAAGCCGAGGTGCTCGGAGTACCACGCGGCGGCCTCGGATCGATCCGGCACCCGTATGTGGACGTGGTCGAGGCGCCCCATCCGGAACCTCGCGCCGCTCGACATGTCCAAAGCCTAGGAGACCTAGGAGCCTGCTGAGCGATGCCTGGTCACGTCTCTCCGGCCAGGCTCGCCGCTGGCGGCGTCCTCCTCCTACCCGCAGCTACGGCTGCGCCGTCGTCGTCGATCCCTGCCAGCAACGAACCTGACTCGGAGATCCGCAACCGGATCGCTCAGCAGGCTCCTAGGGTGCGGTCGAGCCGAGCGAAGGGGGACGACATGGACGTGCGCAGGGTGGTCACGGGACACGACTCGGACGGCAAGGCCATCTTCGTGAGCGACGAAGCGGTGGCGCCGGTGGCGCCGGTCCTCATGCCGGGCAGCGAGTTCCACCGCCTCTGGGGCGGTGACGAGGCGCCACGCTTCCCGGACGCCGGTGACCAGCCCGCCGCCGGCAGCTACTTCCCGCCGGTCGGCGGCTTCCGCTTCGGTCTGTTCACGCTGCCTCCAGCCGGCGCGCCCGGACCGCCTGCCGATGTCGACGTCGCTGCCGCGCTGGCCGAGCTCGAGGAGAACCTCCCCGGGCTGGCCGCCCACATGGAGCCCGAGGAGCCGGGCATGCACACCACCGCCACCATCGACTTCGAGGTGGTGCTGTCGGGCACGGTCGTGCTCGAGCTCGACGACGGAGCCGCCGTCACCCTCCACCCCGGCGACACCGTCGTGCAGAACGGCACCCGCCACCGCTGGTCCAACCCCGGCACGGAGCCCGCGGTGCTCGCCGTCTTCATCTGCGGCGCGCACCACCAGAACGTCCCCTGACCGGGCCCGTGGAGCCTGCCCGATCTCTGGGGGCCCGGCGACGCCCACCATCAGCTGCATGGCCGGAATCGCGACCATTTCGCGGCAGCTGCGATGCCGGAGGAGCTGATGGTAGAGATTCCAACCATTCCACGCGCCGATTCCGGACGCAGCGCTATGATGGTCGTATAACAATCCATTAGGGGGTAATCGTGGGTGTTGGCGAGCAGCAGGTGACTGTCGTCGGCTCAGGTCCCAGCGCTGCCCACCAGCTGGGTGCCGCGGTGCGCGCGGCCCGCAAGGACGCGGGCCTCACCCAGTCCGAGCTGGGCGAGCTCATCGACGGGATGCCCCGCCACATGCTCGCCGACGTCGAGAACGGACGCCTGACCCGCCAGGCGCAGCGCCTCCTCGCCATCTTCGACGCGGTCGGCCTCGAGCTGGTGCTGCAGCCCCGCTCAGCGCGCCTGGCCGCCGGTGAGCGCGCAGCTGGCGCTGAGAGCTCGTGAGCACACGACCGCCGTTGCGGGTCCGCCTCTACGGCCGTCATGTCGCAGACCTCGCTGACGTCGGCTTCGGCGACACAGCGCTGACCTACACGGCTGGGGCGCTGGAAGCACCGAGCGCGAGCCGCCTGTCTCTGTCGCTGCCGGTGCGCGCCGAGCAGTACCCGGCTGTGGGCCCGGGGGGACGCTGGGTCCGGTCCCTTCTTCCTGAGGGGCGGGCGCTCGCATGGGCGGTCCAGCACTTCGGCATCCCTGAAGATGACCGGTACGCGCTGATCGGGGAGCTGGGCTCCGACGTTGCCGGCGCCGTCGAAGTCCTCCCTGAAGGCGCCGGATCGTCTGAGGGCGGGCACTACGAACCCCTCAGCGGCGACGAGCTCGCCTCGCTGGTCGGCCGCGCTCACACGGTGGGCCTGGGCTTGGACCGCAGCCGCGGCGTGCGACTGTCCCTCGCGGGCATGCAGGACAAGCTGCTCCTCCACGAGCACGCACCAGGCCAGTTCTCCCTGCCGGTGCGCGGCGCAGCGTCGACCGTGATCGTGAAGCCGGAACCACCAGAAGCTGACGCTGCGCGCCCGGGCGTGGCGGGTGTCGCGACGAACGAGCTGTTCTGCTTGACCTTGGCCCGGGAGTGCGGCCTCGACACAGCCGCAGCACGCATGGAGCGCTTCGGAGAGATGGCCGCGCTGGTGGTGGTCCGCTACGACCGGGACATGACTCGCCCGCCCGGCGCGCCTTTCGGGCGCATCCACCAGGAGGACCTCCTGGGTGCGCTGGGCCTCGACCCGCTCCTCAAGTACGAGAGGCCTCAGCAGCAGCGCCACACCCCAGCAGGTGGCTTCGCTCCAGCTGAGGTGGTGACCGCCCGGGGCGGTCCGGACCTCGTAGCGCTAGCGGGCCTGCTCGACACGCACCTGGGCCGGGCCCGGCTTGCCACGTTCCTGCAGGCTGTCGCGTTCAACATCGCGGTCGGCAACGCTGACGCGCACGCCCGCAACTACTCGGTGCTGCTGCCACCGGACGGCGCCCCCCGCTTCGCTCCGCTCTACGACGTGATCTGCACGCGCTACTGGCCTCACCTCGACTCTGAAGCGGCGCAGCTCGTCGCCGGCGAGGACGCCATCGACAAGGTCAGCGTCGAGCACCTCACCCGTGAAGCGGCCCGCTGGGGCCTGACTGAGCGCCTGGCGCGGTCGCGGGTCTTGAAGGTCCTCGAAGCGGCCGCAGCCCACATCGACCGTGCCGTCGAGGGCTGCGTCGCCAGCGGCGGCGACCCTGACGTCGCTGAGGCCGTCGCCGGCCTCGTAAGGACCCGGGTCCGCCGCCTGCTCGACGGAGCCCGCTCCGCGCCAGCGTCTACCGGCACGCGTCAGGGGTGAACGGCGTCCCCCGCCCCGGAGGGCGGCCGCAACCTGCCGGCCTGGCAGCAGTCACGGGAGCGCCGACCGTCGCCCAGCGCCTTGGTGTGAACCAACGCCACGTCCGCTGCCTCGTCGCCGAAGGCCCATCCCCGTCCTGAGCTGGGGCCACCTGCTCCGCTTCGACCCCGCGGAGATCGAGTCCTGGCTGAACGCCGGTCGGGTCTCGGTCGAGGGATCACCAGTCAGAGCGCTTGGACCACGACCTCGGGTTGTCGAGCCGCAAGCGCACCAAGGTCGCTCGGGTCACCCGTGAGGATGACTGCACCTGCAGCCTCGACGGCGGTGGCGACCACGATCGCGTCCACGGTTGAGCTCGAGCCGGCCTCACCGAGCAGCCGGCCTGCGGTCCGTCCGATCGCCTCGGTCACGTCGTCGACCTCGCCGACGGCCTTCACCACACGGTTGACCGGCGCGTCAGCCGCCGCCCCCCGCACGGTCTCGGCAACGACGACCGCCGGGATCGAGACGTCGGCCCCCGCCTCGACGGCCGCCGCCAACACGGCCCGGGCTCGCGCGTTGGAGCGCGCGAGCGCGA
>DATCYI010000012.1:0-9516 GCA_036570385.1 Acidimicrobiales bacterium
ACCCGCCTCCCCACCGAGGAGCTGCTCGCGCTGCTGCGGGCCTACGACGTGCCCGCCGGGGACATCGAGCGCGCCACCGCCGACGGCACGCTGGCCCTGCTGGCCATCGAGCGCCTGGCCCTCACCCAGGATCTCCGCTACGACCTCGCCGCCGCGTCCGTCGGCACCGACCTGCCCGAGGAGGAGCTGCGCCACATCTGGCGCTCGCTCGGGTTCCCCGATCCCCAGCCGGGGGAGCAGGTGTTCTCAGACGTCGACCTGGAGAACATGGCGGCGGTCGCCGAGCTGATGCACAGCGGGGTCGTGAGCCCCGAGGTCACCTATGGCATGACCCGCGTCATCGGCTCCTCGATGGCCCGGATCGCCTCGGCGCTCGTCGACGCCGTCACCGCGCCTGACCCCCGGCTGGATGATGAGGACGGGGAGCCGACCGAACTGGTGGAGGCCCCGCCCGGCGAGGCCCTGGAACCGCTCTCGTCGAGCACCGGCGGGTTCCTCTCCCTGTTCCCCGACGTGCTCGCCCAGGTGTGGCGGCGGCACCTGCAGGTGGCCGCTCGCCGGCGGCTGCTGCGGGGCGACGCGGAGAACGGGCCCGGCGTCGTCGTCGGCTTCGCCGACCTGGTCGGGTTCACCTCTCTGGCCCAGCAGGTGAGCGACCGCGAGCTGGCGTCGGTCGTCGATCGCTTCGAGCGCATCGCCTACGACGTGGTCGTGGCCGGGGGTGGGCGCGTCGTGAAGATGATCGGCGACGAGGTCATGTTCCTCGTCGACGACCCGGTCTCGGCCGCGGAGATCGCCCTCGGCCTCGCCGACGAGTCGCGCGAGGCGGCCGGCCTCTCCGATGTGCGCGTCGGTCTCGCCGTGGGGCCGGTGGTCGAGCGGGAGGGCGACGCGTTCGGCACCACCGTGAACCTGGCTGCCCGGGCCACCGCCATCGCCTACCCGGGCACGGTGGTCGTGTCTCCCGAGGTGCGCGACGCCCTCGCTGACTGCGATCACGTGACGTTCCGGGCGATGCGTCCGAGGTACCTGAAGAACATCGGCCGGGTCTCGCTGGCGGTCATGCGCCGCTCCGGAGGGGCGCCGTCGACGATAAGGGAGACCATCGACGAGCGCCGCCACCAGATGCGAGAGAGCCTCCGCGACCGGTTGGGCCGCAGCGACAGCAGCGACTGAGGTCAGCCCTCGAGCTGCTCCTTGACCGCCTTCACCGAGCCTTCGTACACGGGGCCGAAGGCGGCGCCCATCTCGTCGGGCTTCACCTCGTAGGCCCACGTGAGCTTGGAGCCGTCGCCGTCGGGCTCGACGGAGATGGTGGCCAGGTGGTGCTCGATGGGCATCGGGCCCTTGATGAGGGAGTACGACGTGGTGCGGGTCGCGTCGTCGTGGCCCATCAGCTTCTCCTGGAGCTCCATGCCCATCGTCTGCAGGGTGCGCACGTCGTCCTCGACGGTGCACGAGTCGATGCCGGGCATCCAGCTCGCGATGCCACCGAAGTCACCGATCGCCGCCCACACGTCGTCGGGCGTGCGATCGATGTGGACCTCGAACTTGCCGTCTGCCATTGCCGTCCCCCTGGGATCGTGATCTGACGAATACGGCAGTCTGCCACCATCCGAGCCCCGTACTTGACCGAGCGGTCAAGAGCAGCTCAGGCGAGGGCGGCGGTGGCGATCTGCCAGGGGGCGAGGTCGAACGAGCCCTCGAAGGGGCGGACGGCGCGGCCGCGCAAGTCGAGCAGCCATCCGTGGCGGCCGTCGATCCTGACCACGGCGGGTTCGGCTGACGGGTTGAAGACGCGGACCTGGAGCTGACCGGCCTCACGGACGATCGCGCTCACCTCAGCGCCCTCGACCGACAGGGCCTGGCCGCTGGTGGCGCCGTCGGCGTCGACCCCGCCTCCCCTCGTCACCAGCAGCGGCAGGAACACGTCGTCGACGACCGCGTACGGGTCGCGCTCGCCGACGTGCACCGCGAAGGACGCCTCGGCGCGGCCCTGGGACTGCGGGCCCTCCATGGGGGTCAGGGGGCCGGCGGGGAGCGGGCGGGTGGCCATCGGGCCCTGCGAGAGCATGCCGGTGCAGCGCAGCAGGGTGAGGGCGAGCGTCGTGGCGCTGCCGTCGGCGATGTCGACCAGCTCGTACTCGAGCAGGCCCTCGTGGACGACGGTGAGCCCACCGGCCGACACGAAGCGGCGGGACGGGAAGGTGGGCAGGCCGAGCTCGGTAGCTCCGCCCTCGGCCTCCAGGCCCCGCTCGACGGTGGCGAAGGCGCACTCGGCGGTGGACGAGGTGGCCGGCGACGGGAGCGGCAGGTGGACGCGCAGGCGGTGGTCGCGCAAGCCGTGGTTGTCGAACGCTACGTCGACCCGCACGACGTCGTCGGCGGCGTGCAGCGTCAGCACCGTGCGCACCTCGACGGTCCGCGAACCGGTGCGGGCTCCGCCCTCGACGTGGGTAGGCAGGTCGTAGGTGCGCAGCACCTCGATGCTGGCGCGCACCGGGCCGTCCTCCAGCACGCGGGTGCTGACGGCGAGCGGCGTGCTCACGAGGGTCTCGGTGGGCGGCGGGCACCAGTTGTATGTGTCGCCCACGTCGCCGCCGTCGACGAGGGCGCCGAGGCCGCGGTGGCCGTCGACGGCGAAGGTGCCGTCGGCCGGGTCGACGTCGACGGTGACGAGGCCGTTGGCCAGGCGGAGAGGCTCGGCGACGACGGGATGGGCCAGTGTCGAAGCTCCGAGCCACGTGTCCCATCCGTAGCCGGCGACGTCGGCGACGTGGGCGAGCACGGTGACCGCGGGGTCGCTGGTGACCCGAACGAGCACCAGCTCGCCGCTGTGGTCGTCGCGGATGGCGGCCAGCGAGGCACGCACGGGCGGCGTCACCAGCGTGCCGGCGGGCTCGCGATCGACCCGCAGTAGGACGGTGCCGTCGGGGGCCTCGACCGTGAAGGCGTGGATGGAGCGGATGTACTCGAGCTCGCTCACCATGATCGTGGCGATCTCTACGGGGGTCTCATCGAGCAGGATCCGCTCGGCCGGTCGGGCGGCCACGAGCTGGCACCCGTCGGGCACGTCCGTGCCCGGCAGCGACAGCTCGACCACCCCGCCGCGGGTGCGCTGAGACGGGTTGACGACGACCGGGGTGTGGCCGTCGACGCCGATGGTGGCGCCCAGCGCCTGGACGGCCCGGTTGGCGAGGCCCTGGGCGATCTGGATGGCCTCGGCGAAGCGGTGCAGCACGGCGTCGCACACCTCGTCGACGGAGCACGCGCAGATCGAGTCGTGGGCGCTGTTGCGCAGCACCTCCAGCCAGGCCGCGTCGAGCAGCGCGCCCGGCCACTCCGCAGCCGGCAGGAACAGCGCTGAGAGCGGCTCGGCGAGGCGCTCGAGCGATCGCTCGGCGACCGCGGCCGCCTGCTTCACGTCGACGCGGTTCGACGCCACGCCCATCAGCAGGTTGGCCCGGGCGCCGGAGCGCAGCTCCCCGGTCCACGCCGGCAGCCCCTCGGTGGGAGCGGACCTCACGTGCTCGGACAGCGAGGCGATCCGCAGCTCGTAGCCGTCGTCATCGTCGGCGCGCTCGTCGCCCGTGAGCAGCTCGTTGGCCTCGGCCACGACCCGGCCCAGCCACGGCTGGGGCATGAGGTGGTCGGTGCCGTTCATCCAGAGGATCGGCCCGGTGAGCAGCTCGCCCTGCTCGGCTTCGAACTCGGCGATGCGCCGCACCAGGGCCTTGGCGTCGTCGGGCACGAGGGCGCCGTTGCCGTAGCCCTGGGGCATGTACTCCGCCCGCACCGTGGAGCCGTCGGGCGCCGACCACCAGAAGCCGCTGCGGTCGACCTGCGAGGGCACGCCCCGCCACACCACGGCGTGCTCGAAGCCGAGCTGGCGCAGGATCTGGGGCATCTGGGCCACGTGGCCGAACATGTCGGGCAGGTAGCCGACGTCCATGGCGCCGCCGAAGCGCGCGGCCTTGCGCAGCCCGAGCTGGAGGTTGCGCACGAGGGTCTCGCCCGACACCAGGAACTCGTCGGGCAGCGCGTACCAGGGTCCCATCGCCACCCGACCGGTGGTGGCCAGAGCGCGCAGGCGCTCCTCCGCGTCGGGACGGATCTCGAGGTAGTCGTCGACCACCGCCATCTGCCCGTCGAGCAGGAAGTGGGCGTAGGACGGGTCGGCCTCGAGGCGGGGGAGCAGCGTGTCGAGCAGCTCCACCAGCCGCAGCCGGAACGTCTGGAACGGCAAGTACCACTCGCGGTCCCAGTGGGTGTGCGGGACGATGTTCACGCGCCGGGCCATCGCGGCACGGTATTCGCTTCCCCCTCCGGCTCAACAGCGCGATGCTCCGGAGAGGAGCCCGGTGTTCGCAGCCCTGCTGGCAGAGGCCTGGTGATCGGCCGGTACGGTGCCGGGATGCGCCGCTTCTCGAGGGTCAGATGAGGTCGGCGAGCCGGCTCGACGAGATCGGCGAGCAGGACGGGTGGCGCTGCTGGCTGTGCGACGAGCCGGTGGATCCCGAGATGTCCGTCAACGACGCCCGCGGGCCGAGCATCGACCTGCGCACCACCAAGAGCAAGGCGAAGGCCAAGGCCAAGAGCCGCGGCGGTGACGACGGCCAGGAGCGGCTGGCCCATCGCGCCTGCAACACCGGCAAGGGTGCTGTCGCGCCCGTCGTCCCCTGGGCCGAGCACCTCTTCGTCGTCGACCCCGCGCCGATCCTGGCGGCCGTGGAGCGGCTCGAGCGCAAGGGAGGGCGTGAGGTCATGGCGCGCTGTCCCACCCGGGCCGATGCGGATCTGGCTGCGGACTGGCTCGTCGACCGGCTCTCTCGGCTGCAGCCCTCGCTCACGGTGAGCACCGAGATCGAGCCCGGCGGTGGTCAGCAGGTACTCGTGCTCCGCGCCGGCTGAGGCCGGTCCGTCTCGTCCAGACCGGCGGTTAGCGTTCCGGGGGTGCAGAACCCCCCGAACACCTCGAACCGCCGCCGCAACCTCTCCGTCGTCGCCCGTGCCGCCGTGGCCGCGACGTTGCTCCTAGCGGCCTGCGGAGACGACGGCGACGAGGAGGGCAGCGATCCGACCACCACCACGGAGGCGGTCGACGACGGCACCACGACCACAACGGAGCGCTCGACCGAGGACGAAGGCAGCGACGGCGAGGTCGATCCGCTCGGAGCGGTCACCGTCGAGGTCATCGACGCCGGTGAGGAGCCTCGACGAGAGCTGCGCGTCGCCGTGGAGCCGGGCACCGAGCACCCCGTGACCACCCGGATGCGCCAGGAGATCTCGATCGACGTGCGGGGTCAGACGCAGGAGACGGCGAGCGCGACCGAGCAGGCCGTCGTCTACGTGGTCGACAGCGTCGAGGACGGCGTCATCTCCGTGACCACCAAGTACCAGGGCGGCCGGGTGCTCGACGACGTGGCCATCGATCCCGCGACCCGCCGGGGCCTCGAGGAGGTGCTGGGTCTGTTCGAAGACGCCGAGGGAAGCGCCACCTACGACCAGCGGGGCGCCCTGATCTCGCTGGTGCCGCCTTCGCTCGAAGGCGCTCCGCCCCAGATCGCGCCGGCCCTCGAGACGATGATCGACAGCATGGAGAGCCAGGCGGCGCAGATGTCGGTGCCGTTCCCCGAGGAGCCCGTCGGGGCTGGCGCCGTCTGGCGCGTCTCGGCGTCGCTCGACATGGCCGGCCTGCCCTTCGAGATCGTCACCGAGGTCGCGCTCACGGAGGTGAGCGACACCGAGGTGTCAGGCACCATCGACCAGACGCTCACGATCGTGCCCGGACCGGTCGAGGTGCAGGGCGTCGCCGCCGAGGTGGTGGAGGGTGAGATGGCCGGGGGCGGCACCATCAGCTGGCCGCTCGACCGTCCCGTGGCGCTGACCACCCAGGAGCTCGACGGCACCGTGGTGATGCGCTTCGAGGACCCCTCGGGCGAGAAGATCGAGCTCACCCAGCGGCTCTACCAGTCGATCGAGCTGCTGGCGAAGTGAGGCGTGCGGGTCTCGACCCGTGACCCCGCCGGCGGCGGTCCGACCCTCTACCATCGCCACGATGTCGATCGCCGCCCCGATCAACCAGCGCCAGAGGGTCCCGACGCTGCGGCGGGCGATCAAGGGCCGTCCCCCGTCCCTCGAGGTCGAGCGACGCCTCTGGGCTGAGGGCCACGACGTCGTCGTCGGCATCGACGAGGTCGGCCGCGGCGCCTGGGCCGGCCCCCTCACCCTCGGCGCGGCCGTCGTGCCCCGCGATCGCCGCGTCAACAAGATCCGCGACTCGAAGATGCTCCTCGAGCACGAGCGCGAGGCGATGTTCGACCGGGTGGCCGACTGGTGCGTGGCGTGGGGCGTGGGCCACGCCAGCCCCGAGGAGTGCGACGAGCTCGGCATGTCCGAGGCGCAGCGCCTGGCCGCCCAGCGGGCCCTCGCCGACATCGGCCTGCCCGCCGACCGCGTGCTGCTCGACGGCAACTGGGACTTCGTCGGCGCCGGCACCAGCGAGCTGCTGGTAAAGGGCGACGCCCGCTGCCTGTCGATCGCGGCCGCTTCGATCCTGGCCAAGGTCACCCGCGACCGCATCATGCGCGCCGACGCGGAGCACCACCCGCACTGGAGCTTCGAGCTCAACAAGGGCTACCCGTGCCCTCGGCACAAGATGGCGCTGCGCGGCGTCGGCCCGTCGGCCATCCACCGCCGCAGCTGGGTGTTCATGGACCACCTCCCGTGGAACGGCGAGCAACGCCTGGTGGCGCCGCTGCCGATCGACCCGGAGCTGCGCAACCAGCAGCGGCTGTTCTGATGGCTGCCCTGCCCGCGGATCTCGCCCACGAGGTGCGCCGGACCCTCACGGATCTGCGCACCGTCCAGCTGGCTGCCACCGCCTGGCCGGCGGTCGCCGGCGACCTCGGCAAGCTGGCGTCGGCCATCGACCACGGCGACGAGGCCACGGTGCGGTCCACGCTCGTACCGGTGTCGCAGGCCGCCTTCGAGGGCAAGGTGCGCGGTCGCCTCGCCGGAGCCGGCGGCGTCGCCCCTGTGGTGGTCGGCACCAAGCAGACGAGCGCGCTGCCGATCGTCGGCCTGCTCAGCGCCCTCCTGCTGGTCGGCGTCGGCTACGCGCTCGGCGGCTGGCTGGTGGCCGGTGGCACCGCCGTGCTCGGCCTGTTCATCTTCGGGGTGGCCCTCGCCGGCACCCGCACGAACCGGGATCGCGCCGTGGCCCGGCGAGCCGCTCTGGCTCCCAGCGCCGAGTCGACCGAACCCGCGCCACGCATGGTGGCCGACGCCATCACGCAGATCGAGCGAGCGCTGCGGTCCGATCCGTAGCGGAAGCGGGCCGCTGGATACGGTCGGAGGCGATGTCGACCCCCCGCCTCCCTGCCACCCTCGCCCTCGTCGCCTGGACCTTCCTGGTGTGGACGACCCGCATCAACAACATCGTCGCGGACGACTCCCTCGACAGCGGTGAGACCGCGGCGCGCCTGGCCCTTTCGCTCAGCTTCACGGTGCTCGTCGTCGCCGTCGGCTGGGCCTACAGCAAGCGAGCGGCCTGGCTGCGCCCCGCCACCTTCGCCCTGGCCGGCTGGACCACCGCCGTCTGGGCGGTCCGCGCCGTCGGCATCGCCTTCGCCGACCACGACGCCGCCTTCATCGCCGTCCACCTGGTCCTGGCCGTCGTCTCGGTAGCCATAGCCGGCCTAGCCGTCCGCGAGCTCCGGGCAGCCCCCAGCCCGAACCCGAGGCAATAGGTTCCATCGGCCGGCGGATGAGGCAATGAGTTCCATATGTGGAACTCATTGCCTCGAGAACGGCTGGATGGAACCTATTGCCTCGCGAAGTAGTGGGCGAGAGGGGCACGCGCTCCGGGAGCCGTCGCGCCGCGAGCGCTGGTCCGGGGCGGAGATCAGGCGGCGCGATTCAGGAGCGCCAGCCGGGTGGCTCGCGTCTCGGCGACGACGGCGCAGACCTCAGCGGGATCGTGGACCAGCTGCTCGTAGACGAACCGCAGCGGCACCCATCCGGCCCTCACTACCTGTGCGTCGCGCTCCCGGTCTCGGCGGGCCGCCTTCAGTCGGCCGTGCCAACGTCTTCCGTCGGCCTCGAGGACGATCTGGGCATCGAGGTAGCCCCCATCCGCGATGCCTCGCGTCGGCCCTCGTCCAGGCAGCGGGATCTGGCGAGCGGGCGCCGGCAGGCCGCCGGCTTCGAGGACGGAGAAGAGCAGTCGCTCCAGCTCGGAGTGAGGCGGAACGAATCCGTCGCCTCGCTCGTCGAGCGCCTGCGCGACGGTGCCGATGCCGGGCTTGCCCGGTCGCGCGAGCTGGGCCAGCACGCCTGCTATGGCGGCGTAGCTGGTTCGGCCCGACCTGACCAGGTCGTCGGCCACCAGACCTACGACCTCGATCGTCTGGGTGGCGCCGAGCTCCACGACTGCTCGTGCCGGCTTGCTGACTGGCAGCCTGTCGACGGAGGTGCGGTGAGTCGCCACCAGATCGTCGATCTGGTGGACGAACACGCCAACCAGGCGGTTGTGCATGCCATGCGGACTGGTGATGACGATCGGATGTTCCGGCAGCCTCTCCGCACCGTGGATCAGGGCCGACGATTCGTGGCTGAGGACGCCGTCGGAGCCGACGGCGAGCACGCCTGCCCAGAGATCGAGCAGCCGGGACGGCGCGGTGCCACCGATCACGTAGACACCCGGGTGCTTCTTCTCCCAGGTGCCCGATGTGATGCGGCGGCTGATCGTCGCCCGCGGATATCCGATCGTCAGCGCCTGCTGGAACGTGAACGCCCCGGCCTGGCGGCTGGCGAGGAGCGCCAGGCGTGCGTCGCGTCCCATCTGATCCATCGCAACAGGATGAGCCCTCGGTGTGACAGCCCAGCCCGAACCCGAGGCAATAGGTTCCATCCGCCGGAGGATGAGGCAATGAGTTCCATATGTGGAACTCATTGCCTCGAGAACGGCTGGATGGAACCTATTGCCTCGCACGGGGTGGGCGTTGGGAGGGGGTCGGTGGGTAGCGTGCGTCTCCATGGGTCAGCCGATCACCGTCCTCGAGAAGCCCTCTAGCAACCCGGCCATCATGCGGTTCGAGACCAACCGGCCGCTGTCGGGCATGGGCCACGAGCCGTACAACGAGCCGCCCAGCGAGCTGCTGGTCCGCCCGGTCGACGAGCTGGCCCGGCGGCTGTTCGCGGCGGGCGGCGTGGAGCGGGTGCACATCAACGGCTCTGTCATAACGGTCACGCTCGGCGGCGGCCAGACGGGAGCCGGCCTCGGTGACATCGTGCGCGGCCTGTTCATCCACTACGGCGACTCGCCCTCCGACGGCGTGAACCCGCCCACCGACGACGGTGACAAGGCCCCCGACATGACCGCCGACCCCGGTGAGACGCCGGCCGCGGTGAACGCTGACGAGCCTGCTGCGGCCGAACCCGCCGCAGCCGACGTGAGCGCAGCCGAGCACGCTGTAGCAGTGGAGGACGGTGCCGGCGCCGAGCCGAGCGAGG
>DATCYI010000013.1:0-9336 GCA_036570385.1 Acidimicrobiales bacterium
AAGGGCTGGCCCTCGGCGATGATCTCGCGCATGCGGGCCTCGATGCGCTCGAGGTCGTCCTCGACGAACGCTCCCCCGCCGGGCAGCTCGAAGTCGTAGTAGAAGCCGTCCTCCACGGGGGGACCGATCCCGAAGGTCGCGCCGGGGAACAGGTCGAGCACGGCTTGGGCGAGCACGTGGGTGGTCGAGTGGCGGATCGTGAAGAGGCCCTCGGGGCTGTCGGCGGTGACGATCGCCACCTCGTCGCCGTCGTTCAGCACGGTGGCGAGGTCTCGCTGCTCGCCGTTCACGACCGCGATCACGGCGGCCTTGGCCAGGCGGGAGCCGATCGACGCCGCCAGGTCGGCGGCGGTGGTGCCGGTGGCCAACGCGCGCGTCGAACCGTCGGGCAACCTGATCGTGATCTCATCGGCCATGGTGCCGGAGGGTACCGGAGGTGCCCGACCGCCTCGGAACCCGTTCGGCCGCGACCCTCGCTAGATAGCGGAGCCCTGGGTGGCCGGGAGCGGCGCTGCGCTGCGGGCGACCTCGTCGAGCGACACGACGTGGGTGGTCTCGGCCGACGGGAACGACTCGGCCCGCTTGGTGGCGTACTCGTCCACGTACTCCTGGTCGGTGAGCGAGCGGATCTCGAACATCACCTCGTCGATGATCTGGCGCAGGACCAGACGATCGTCGGGCCGATCGCAGTAGCGGGTGACGTCGACGGGGCGGCCGAAGCGCACCACCGCCTTCTTGAAAGGCTTCGGCACCTTCGCGTCGGGCGGCTGGATGTCGCGGGTGCCGACGATCCCGACCGGCACGATCGGTGCCCGCGTCCGCAGCGCCAGCCGGGCCGGGCCTGTGTGGCCGCGGTGAAGCCGGCCGTCCCGAGCCCGGGTGCCCTCCGGGTAGATGCCGAAGAGCTCACCGCGCTCGAGCACCCGCGCCGCGGTGTCGAGGGCCCGCTCGGCGGCGCTCCCGCCGCCCCGGTCGATCGGGATCATGCCGAGCGCCGGGAAGAGGTGCTTCGTCTTCCATGAGTCCATGTACTCGGCCTTGCCCACGAAGGTGATGCGGCGAGGCAGCACCGCCGGCAGGAAGAACGAGTCGATCACCGACGTGTGGTTCGGGCAGAAGATCGCGCCACCGCGGTCTGGCACGTGCTCCAGGCCCTCGACGGTTATGTCCCACAGACGGTGGAAGATCGGCACGACGATCCTCCGGGCGAGCGGGTAGAGCCGCCCGATCTTCATGTCGACCTGCTCAGCCCGGTCCGGAGTCGTGGTTGTGGCCACGACGCGAGTCTTGCAGCCGAGTCGGCGCCCTGCTCGGCGACCCCAGCGGCGCTGGGTCTAGAGCTCGACGCCGAGGAGCTCTGCGGCCGCCGAGACGCCCTGGCCGGCTGCCGCCGCTGCATCGATGGCGGCCACCGCGGAGGGGGTGTCGAGGTCGTCGTCGAGGGCTGCTCGCGCTTCGGCGAGGCCGCCGTCGCCGGCTCCCGCGGCGCGCCAGCGAGCGAGGCGCTCCACCGCGCGGGGCATGCGGGTGTCGTCCCACTCCCACTCGTCGCGGTAGTGGTTCTCCACGATCATCAGCCGGATGGCCATCGGATCGAACTCCTTGCGGAGCTCCGACACGAACACGAGGTTGCCGAGCGACTTCGACATCTTCTCGCCGTCCATCCGCACCATTGCCTGGTGCATCCAGTGGCGCACGAAGGGCTCGCCGGTGGCGGCCTCTGACTGCGCCCGCTCGCACTCGTGGTGCGGGAAGATCAGGTCGGAGCCGCCGCCGTGCAGGTCGATGGTGGTGCCGAGCTCGCGCAGGGCCAGCGCCGAGCACTCGATGTGCCAGCCCGGCCGGCCGGGGCCCCATAGCGACTCCCACGCGGGCTCGTCGTCGAGCGACGGCTGCCAGAGTACGAAGTCGAGCGGGTCGCGCTTGTGCGGGTCGTCGACGTTGCCGCCCCGCTCCGCGGCGAACCCGAGCATCTGCTCGCGCGTGTAGCCCGACACCGAACCGAAGTCGGGGAAGCTGGAGACGTCGAAGTAGACGGCACCGCCGGCCTGGTAGGCGTGGCCCTGGTCGAGCACCATCCCGATGAACCCACGGATGTCGGCGATGGCCGACGTCGCGCGCGGCTCGCTCCAGGCAGGGATCAGGCCGAGCGCCTTGAGGTCGTCGTCGAAGCGGGCCGTCTCGGCCGCGGCCAGGTCGAGGTAGTGCACGCCCAGCTCGCGGGCCTTGCCGAGGATGGAGTCGTCGACGTCGGTGATGTTGCGCACGCAGCGCGTGTCGTGGCCGAGGTCGCGCAGGCGGCGCTGGAGCACGTCGTAGGTGACGTACACCGCGGCATGGCCGAGGTGGGTCGCGTCGTACGGCGTGATCCCGCAGGTGTACATGGACACGACCGGCCCTGGGGTGAACGGAACCACCTCGCGGCGGGCCGTGCACCACAGGCGCATCGGACCATCGGCGCTGGTGGGCTCGGTCACTCCGGGATGCTTGTGAACTTCACGGCGACGCGCGTCTTGTAGCGCACGTTGAGCTGCAGCAGCACGGCCGTGAACGATTCGATCGGCGTGGCCAGCGACAGCTCGCCGCAGTCGAGCGGCCGCATGTTCGGGACCTTCGAGACTAGGTCGGCGGTGGCCTGGCTCGCCGCCGGGAAGTCGGAGCAGATCAAGACGTCGCTCTCGATGGGGTGGTCGAGGTCGCCGAGCTCCTTGGCCGGCACGTGGTGCAGGCCGGCGGCGACGTAGCTCTTGGGCAGCACGGCTTGGACGCTGGCCGCCACCGAGCCGCGGGGCGGCACGAGGGGCTGGAACTCCTTGCCGATGCGTGTGAGGGCGTTGGCCATCGAGATGACGACCTTGCCGCGGAGCTGCTTCTCGACGAGCTGGGCGGTCTGGGTGGCACCGTCCCACGGGGTGGCGATCACCACGAGGTCGGCCCCTGCCGCGTCGGCGTTGTCACCAGCCGAGATGGTGAGCTCCCGTCCTTCCCACTGGGCCAGCAGGCCGTCCACCGCCTCCATGGCGCGGTACTTCGACCGTGAGCCGACGATGGTCTCGAACCCGACCGATGCCAGCCGCGCCGCGAGGGCGCTACCTGCTGGACCGGTGCCTCCAAGGATCCCGATGCGCATCGGCGACACCGTAGCGGGGACCCTCCGGCCCGCTGTACTCGGCGGCGTAACCGTCGCCCGTGACGTGGCAGTCTCAGGGCCATGTCCCTCCTCGACGGCAAGCGCATCCTCGTCACCGGCGTCCTGACCGACGCCTCCCTCGCGTTCGGGGTGGCCCGCGTCGCCCAGGAGCAAGGCGCCGAGGTGATCCTCACCGGTGCCGGTCGCGGCCTCTCGCTGACGCAGCGCACCGCCCGCAAGCTCCCGGAGCCGGCCGAGGTGCTCGAGCTCGACGTCACCGACCCCGACCACGTCGTCGCCGTGCGAGACGCCATCGGCGAGCGCTGGGGTCGGGTCGACGGCGCCCTCCACGCCATCGGCTTCGCGCCGCAGTCATGCCTCGGCGGCGACTTCATGGGCGCCGGCTGGGACGACGTGTCGGTCGCCCTGCAGATCTCCGCCTACTCCCTCAAGACCCTCGCCGAGGTCGTCGTGCCGCACATGACCGAGGGCGGGTCGATCGTCGGCCTCGACTTCGACAACAGCACCCAGGCCTGGCCGGCCTACGACTGGATGGGCGTCGCCAAGTCCGCCCTCGAGTCGGTCTCGCGCTACCTCGCCCGAGACCTCGGCGCGCAGGGAATCCGCGTGAACCTCGTCGCCGCCGGGCCGATCAAGACGCTGGCCGCCAAGTCGATCCCCGGCTTCGCCAAGTTCGAGGACGTGTGGGACGACCGCAGCCCTCTCGGCTGGGACGTCAAGGCCGACGCCGACGCTGTCGCCCGGTCATGCGTCGCGCTGATGTCCGACTGGTTCCCCAAGACGACAGGCGAGATCGTCCACGTCGACGGCGGCTTCCACGCGTCAGCGACGTGAGTCGCTAGGCCTCCTCGAGCCAGGCGGGGTTGGCTACCTCTAGCTTCGCCCTGACCGACTTGGCGACCTCGGTGCGCACCTCTTCGAGGCGGTCGTCGAAGGCGCCTTGGCGGATCTTGGTGGCCAGGTCGCGGTCGTCTTGGCAGCCGAGCGCGGCGAGCCGGGCCCGGTGGGCCTCGGTGAGGGCGGGCTCGGCGGCGATCTCGCGCTCGACCATGCGCAGCGCGTTGACCGCCACGCGGGCATGGAACGACAGCCGGCCCTCGGTGCCCTCGCGCACGTCGGTGTCCACCCACTCCCGCACCGCCTCCACGAGCTCGGCGAGGGTGGGGCGGTCGTGCAGTGCCGCGGCGGGCTCGGCGGGCGGTGCGCTGTCGCTGGGCATGGCGCCGCCGGGGAGCAGGCCGAGGACGTCCCACTCGTTCTCGCAGACCCGCCGGCCGATGGTGGCCATCTCCACCGATCGGACGCTGCCGCTCAGGTGGCCGAAGGCCTGCATGATGCAGATCACGCCCCACTTCAGCGTGCCGAGCAGCTCCCACCAGCGGAGCGCCTCCATGTCGACGACGGTGCCCGAAGCGGCCTCGTAGGCCGACACCACGTCCTCACGGGTGGCCACGCCACCGGCGGGCAGCGGCGATCCGAACCGCCACGCCCGCACGCAGAACCACCCGAGGTCCTCCAGGGGGTCGCCGAGGTGGGTCAGCTCCCAGTCGAGGACGGCCCGCAGGCCCTCCTGGTCGACGAGGAGGTTCCCGAGGCGGAAGTCGCCATGCACCACGCCGACGGTGGTGGTGGCGGGGCGGTTGGCCTCGAGCCACCGGAAACCGAGCTCGAAGGCCGGGTGCGGCTCTCCCAGCGTGTCGAGCACAGTGCGGAACTGCTCGAGCTGGTCGGTCTGGCGCAGCCCCTCGACGGCATCGCTGGGCATGGCGTGGATCCGGGCCAGCGCCTCCCCCACCTGCGCTCCCAGCACACGGCGGGCGGTGGCGTACTCGTCGTCGCGCAGGAGCTTGCGGGCGATCGTCTCCCCGTCGAGGCGCTCGACCACCATGCCGGCGCTGCCCAGCACCGCACCGTCGTCGACCGCGACCACGCGGGCGACAGGAACGCCGTGATCCCCAGCGCTGCGCAGAGCCTCGGCCTCGACCGACATGGGGATGCCGCTGCTCGACTCGGTGACCCCGGGCCGCAGGCGCTGCAGGATCAGACCGCGGCCCTCCCCGTCGGCCACCGCGTCGAAGGACCACGTCTCGCGCGACGCTCCGCCCGAGAGGCGCCGGAGGCCCACGATCTCCGTCTTGCCGTCAGCGGCCAGGAGCGCTGCCAGTGACCGTTCCAGCTCGTCGACACCCATGGGCGGCGACCCTACAAGTCGTCAGCAGGCGGCGCGGACCGTCGGATACGGGTTGACCGCCCTGCCACCGCCGGGGTGGATCTCGAAGTGGAGGTGGGGCGTGCCGCGTGCGTTGCCCGTGTCGCCGACGTAGCCGATCACAGTTCCCGCAGCGACGTGGCCGGCACCGACGTTGGCGTACGAGTCGAGGTGGGTGCCGTAGTAGTAGTTGCCGTCGTCGCCGTTGAGGTGCCACGAGAGGCCACCGATCCCGTTGCCGCGGTGCGACACGGTGCCGCTCACGGGAGCGACGGTGGGCGTGCCACGCGGCGAGAGCATGTCGACGCCCTTGTGGGCTCGACCGCCGGAGCGGGCCGCGCCCCAGGTGTTGCTGAAAGCGACGGGGCCCTGCACCGGGCACACGAACGAGCCGGTGGCGATCGGCGTGGACGGGGCCGACGAGACCGGCGCCCGGCCGGACGAACCGCTGCCCGATCTGCTGCTGGTGGGCCGGCTGGCCTGAGCTCGCGCGGCGGCGCGTGCAGCCTCCTCGCGGCGCTTGCGCTCCGCTTCCTGGCGTTCGCGCTCGAGCTGCTCCAGGCGCCGGAACTCCTGCTGCAGGTCGGCGCGCCGCTCCTCGAGGACGGCTATCGCGCCCTCCTGCTCGGAGCGCTTCTCCTGGATCGCGGCAGTGGCCACGTCGAGGTCCTCTGCCGCCGCCGTGAACGCGTCGATCGCGTCCTGGTTGCCCTGGGTGGCGTAGCGACCGAGGGTGTCGGCCCGAGCCTGCTCGTTGATGTCGTCGCTCGGGTCGCCGGCCTGGGCGGCGTCGACGTTTATGAAGCGCCGGATGGCGACGTCGCGGGCGGCGGCCCGCAGGGCGTCGAGTCGCGCTGATGCGTCGGCGGCCTCGGCCTCGAGCTGGCGGATCTCCTCGTCGAGCTCGCCCAACACCGTCTCGGCGTCGGCGAGATCGGCCGCTGCGGCATCGGCGCGGGCCCGGGCCCGCGCGAGGTCACCGGCGTCGGCACCCGCGCTCGGCGCGATGACGACGGCGCTGAGCGCGGCCACGAGGGCCAGCAAGGCCGGACGGATCTTCTGGCGCACGATGGAACGGAAAGATAGCCCTCAGGTGACGTTTGTTGCGATCCCGTGTCCCCGGTCAGCGGTCGGACTCGTCGCGGATGTCGCCCACCAGCTCCTCGATCACGTCTTCCAGCGTCACGATCCCAGCCGTACGACCAGACCCGTCGGTGACCACGGCCAGGTGCACCCGCCCCGCCTGCATCGCCAGCAGCGCATCGTCGAGGGACGTCTCGCCGGACAGCACGAGCATCTGTCGGATCCGGCCGAGGGGCAGCGGGCGAGAGCGGGCGCTCGACGGCACCGTGAGCAGGTCCTTCGCGTGGATGAAGCCGAGGACGTCGTCGAGGCCGTCGCCCACCACCACCAGGCGGGAGTGGCCTGAGGACACGACCAGAGCCTCCGCCTCAGCCGGCGTGGCCGAGCTCGGGAGCCACACGACGCGGTCGCGGGGCACCGCGACGGTGGTGATCCGCCGGTCGACCATGTCGAGCGCACCCGAGAGGAGCTGGTGGGCCGCGTCCTCGATGAGCCCCTCCTCGCGGGAGGCGGTGAGCATCATCGCCAGCTCTTGGGCCGAGGTGGCTGTGGCCAGCTCGTCGCGGGGCTCGACCCCGAACAGCCGCACGCAGCGGTTCGAGAACGCCGTGAGCACCCGCATGACCGGTCCGAACACGGCCACGTAGGCCCGGTTCGGCAGGCTGAGGGCCAGAAGCGTGCGCTCGGGGGCGGCGATGGCGATGTTCTTCGGGACCATCTCCCCCACCACCATGTGGAGGAAGACGACGATCGTCAGGGCGACGGCGAAGCCGATCGTGTGCAGCACCGAGTCGGGCAGCTCCACCACACCGGTGACGGCGTCCTCGACGAGGCCGGCGACGGTCGGCTCGGCCACGAAGCCCAGCAGCAGCGAGGCCATGGTGATCCCCAGCTGGGCGCCGGCCAGCTGGTGGTTGAGGTCGCTCAGGGAGCCGAGCGCCAGTCGGGCCCTGGCGTTGCCCGCCTCCGCCATCGACTCGAGCTTCGTGCGGCGGCTCGCCAGGAGCGCGAACTCCGCGGCGACGAAGAAGCCGTTCGCCAGGAGCAGCACGAGCGCCAGCGAGAGGTTGAGGGCCGTCATCGCGGGTCGTCGCCCTCGTCAGTCGCCGTGCGGTGGAGCCTGACGGTCGCCACCCGCTTCGCGTCCATCGACGCCACCTCGAGCTGCCATCCGGCGTGGTCGAGCGAGTCGCCCACGTCGGGGATGCGGCCGAGCTCGCTGAGCACGAACCCGGCGAGGGTCTCGTAGTCGCCGTCCGGGAGCTCGAAGCCGCACGCGTCGTAGAGCTCGTCGTGGTGCAGCGACGCGTCGAGGAGCCACTCGCCGGCCCGTTGCACCACCGTCAGCCGCGGGCGGCGACGGTCGTACTCGTCGTCGATCTCGCCGACGATCTCCTCGAGCACATCCTCCAGCGTGATGATGCCGGCGGTGCCGCCGTGCTCGTCGACGACGATGGCCAGGTGGGTGCCGGACGCCCGCAGGTCGACCAGCAGGTCGGCGAGGTCACGGGTCTCCGGTACGGCGAAGGCCGGCGACATGATCGTCTCGACAGGGGTCTCGTCGCGCTGCTCGAAGGCGACGTTGTAGACGTCCTTGACGTGGACGACCCCACGCACGTCGTCGAGGTCGGCGCCGACAACGGGGAACCGGGACTTGCCGCTGGCGATGGCCTTGGCGACCAGCACCGCTATCGGGTCGTCGATCGAGACGGCCTCCACCTGGGTGCGGGGCAGCAAGGCGTCGGCCGCGTCCTTCTCCCCGAAGCGGATCGACCGGGTCAGCAGCGCCATGGCTGCCGGCTCGAGGGTGCCCTCGGCTCCGGAGGACTGGATGAGCAGCTCGAGCTCCTCCATCGACCGCACCGATGCCAGCTCCTCCTGGGGCTCGATCCCGAGCCGCCGCACGGCCCAGTTGGCCGACCCGTTCAGCAGCTTGATCATCGGACCGAGGATCGTGCAGATGACGATCATCGGTCGGGCCAGAGCGTCGGCCACCCGGCGAGGCCTGGCGATGGCCACGGTCTTGGGCACCAGCTCGCCGAGGACCATCTGGAGCACGGTGGCCACCACCAGCGCGACGACGATTGACACCGCCAGCGCCCGGTCCTCCCCCACCACCTCGCCGATGACCGGTTCGAGGGCTGCGGCGACCGTCGGCTCCGAGATGAAGCCCACGACCAGCGACGTCGCCGTGATGCCGAGCTGGGCGCCCGACAGGTAGAAGGACAAGCGCCGCAGGGCCGACAGCGTCACCTTCGCCTTGGCGTCGCCGGCCTCGGCGTCGACCTGCACGCGCTGGCGATCGATCGCCACCAGTGCGAACTCGACCGCGACGAAGAAGGCGTTGGCCAGTATCAGCAGGAGGACGGCAAGGAGGCCGAGGGCCGTGACGATCTGGGATCACCTAGGTCGGCTGGCGGGGCAGGGCCAATCTACGGCCCCCGATAGGGTCCCCCCGTGATGCTCGGCCGAGACGTGGCGGCACGGCCCGCGCCTGCACCCATCGCCCTCGAGATGCGTGGCGTCGGCCTGGACCGCGAGGGCACGCGCATCCTCGATGGCGTCGACTGGGGCGTCGAGGTCGGCCAGCACTGGGTCGTGCTCGGGCCCAACGGCTCGGGCAAGACGAGCCTGCTGCGCATCGCGTCGCTCTACACCCACCCGAGCCGGGGCGAGGTAGCGGTGGACGGCGAGTGGCTCGGCCGCACCGACGTGCGCTCGCTGCGCCGGCGCATCGGCTTGGCCAGCCCCGCCTTCGGCGACCTGCTGCGCCCCCAGCTGACCGCCACCGAGGTGGTGATGACGGCCCGCAACGCGGCGCTGGAGCCCTGGTGGCACACCTACGACGAGTCCGACCGCGAGCAGGCGCGGGTGCTGCTCGATCGCTTCGGCG
>DATCYI010000014.1:0-3417 GCA_036570385.1 Acidimicrobiales bacterium
GCTCCGAGACCAGCCGCCGGATCCGCTCGGCTGTCTCCTCGACCGCCCGCGGGCCATCGGGGCTGACCCCTGCGACGAGGAACTCGTCGCCCCCGATGCGGGCGACGATGTCGGCTGAGCGGGTGGCGGCTCGCAGCGCCTCGGCGGTGAGCCGCAGCGCATCGTCGCCGGCGGCGTGGCCGTGCGCGTCGTTGATCGGCTTCAGGCCGTCGAGGTCGACGAACAAGGCCATGACGGTGCCACCCGAGCGCTCCATGCGAGCCAGGTCGTGGTCGAGCATCTCGAACGCGGCGGCCCGGTTGAGGAGGCCGGTGAGGGCGTCGTGTGTGGCCGCTTGCTCCAGGTCGCGGCGCCGTTGCTCGGCTACCTGCATCGAGGACCGCAACCGGTTGAGGGCCACCTGCAGGGCGCGCCCGGTGCGACCGGGCAGCGACTCGCTGAGCAACGGGGCTTCCGGGTCGTCAGCGAGGGCAACGGCGTGCGCCTCCACGGCGGAGAGCGTGCCGGCCATCTCGTTGAAGGCCGTCGCCGTGTCGGCCAGCTCGCGGGGGCCGTGGGGCACGATCGCAGGGAGGTCGAAGCGGCCGGCGTGGATCTGCTGGGCGGCTTGCTCGAGGCGGCGCACGGGGCGGGTGATGCTCCGCGCCAGGAGGCTCGCCGCGATGACGGTGAGGACGATGAGCGTCGCGGCGCCGATGGTGTTGCGCTGGAGGGCGTAGCTCGCGTCGTCCGCCTGCTCTATCCCGGCGAGGCGGAGGTCCTCGCCTGCGGCGGTGACGGTGGCGTTGAGCCCGGCCGACCAGGGGGCGCCGTCGACGAACACCTCGCCGAAGGCCACCGGATCGGTCGAGAGGGGCGAGGGCTCACCGGCCAGCGCGCTGGCCGAGATGCGATCGAGCGACTCCTCGAAGCGCTGAGTCGAAGGATCCTCGAGGTGTGCGCGCCATGCCTCGGTGCCGTTCTCCCCCAGCCGTTCGCCGAAGGGTGCCGTGACCATCGCGAACCGGCTGCCGGCGTCGAGGAGCGCCGCGACGTCGGACGGGGACGGCTCGTCGAGGATGTAGCGCGTGGCCAGGATCACGCGGTCGGTGCCGGCGCTCAGGGCCAGGAACGTGCCGTGGAGGGCGTCGACTCGGTCGTGCACGGCACCGACGAGCGTGGCGTCGCGCATCTCGTCCCGCAGCTGGCCGAAGCGGCGTTCCCAGCCGGCATCGATCGCGGCGGTGAGGGCGTTGAACGTGGCGTTGCTCTCGGCGAAGGTGGCGCTGCCGTCGTCGAGCCGAGCCCGCAGCTCGCTCAGCGCCTCGAGCTCGTCGGCGAGAGCGGGGTCCTCGGTGATGACCGGCAGGGTGTCGACGACGGCCCGGGCGCGTTCGAGCTGGGCGACGTAGTCGACGCCGTAGAGCTCGCCCATCCGCTCGGCGTCGGCGCCGAGGTCGTTGCCGAGGGACAAGACGCCCGACACCGTCTCCTCGTCGGCGACGGCGGCACGGGCGTCGATGATCTCCACGAGTGCTGATGCGTCGCGCTCGACGCGGCGCGCCGCTGAGCGCTCGTCGGCGGCGCGGGAGGCCGAGATCAGCGCGGGGAGCACGATCCCTGCTGTGGGCACGAGCACTACCAGCAGCAGCACCGTGCGAAGCCTGAGCCGGCGGCCGCCCGGGCGCGCGCCGGAGCCCTGGACGACCCCTGTGGCGCTCGCGGTATCGGTCATTCCTCAGCCCTTGCCCGGCCAGGCGGCCGGCGGTCGGCGCTCCCCCAACGGAGCGCCACGACCACAAGGATGCCACCCCGGCCGGGCTGATCCCACCCGCGTCGGATGGTGTCAGGCACCATTCGACGCGGCTGCCGCCTAGAGGCGCTCGATGATGGTGACGTTGGCCTGGCCGCCGCCCTCGCACATGGTCTGCAGGCCGTAGCGACCACCGGTGCGCTCGAGCTCGGCGAGGAGGGTGGTCATGAGCCGTGCCCCCGTGGCCCCGAGGGGGTGACCGAGCGCGATGGCGCCGCCGTTGACGTTCACCTTGGCGAGGTCGACGTCGAGCTCGCGCTGCCACGCGAGGACGACCGACGCGAACGCCTCGTTGATCTCCACGAGGTCGATGTCGTCCATCGTCATCCCCGTCTTCTCGAAGGCGTAGCGCGTGGCGGGGATGGGCGCCGTGAGCATGTAGATGGGATCGTCGGCCCTGACGCTCATGTGGTGGATGCGCGCCCGCGGGGTGAGGCCGTGGTCGGCGAGCGCCTGCTCGCTGACGATGAGCAGCGAGGCCGACGCGTCGGAGATCTGCGACGCCACGGCCGCGGTGACCCGGCCGCCCTCGACGAGGGTCGGCAGCGAGCGGATCTTCGTCCAGTTGGGCTCGCGCGGGCCCTCGTCCTGGCTGACCTCGCCCACCGGCGCGATCTCGCTCTCGAAGCGTCCCTCCGCCCGGGCCCGGATGGCCCGCTCGTGGCTCTCCACCGCGAACGCCTCCATCTCGTCGCGGCTGATGTCCCAGCGCTCGGCGATCATCTCGGCGCCGCGGAACTGGCTGACCTCACCGTCGCCGTAGCGCTTCACCCAGCCCGCCGAGCCGGTGAACGGGTCGTCGAAGCCGAGGTCGGTCGCGAGGGTCATCGCCGAGCTGATGGGGATCATCGACATCTGTTGGACGCCACCCGCCACGACGACGTCGTTCACGCCCGCCATCACCGCCTGCGCCGCGAAGTGGATGGCCTGCTGGGCCGACCCGCACTGCCGGTCGATGGTGGTGCCGGGCACGTGCTCGGGCAGGCCGGCGGCGAGCCAGCATGTGCGGGCGATGTCGCCGGCCTGGCCACCGACGGTGTCGACGCAGCCGAACATCACGTCCTCGACGGCGGCGGGGTCGATCCCGGTCCGGTCCATCAGCGCGCCGATGGAGTGGGCGCCGAGGTCCGCTGGGTGCACCTGGCTGAGGCCGCCACCTCGGCGGCCGACGGGCGTGCGCACGGCATCGACGATGAAGGCTTCAGCCACGTGTTGCTCCTATCGCGGTTGCGACTCGATGGGTGTGGTGGGCGCTGTCGCCCCATGAGCGGGCCAGGGCCCAGGTCCGCTTGAGGTAGAGGTGCAGGTCGGCCTCGACGGTGTAGCCGATGGCGCCGTGGCACTGGAGGGCCTTGCGCCCCGCGAGCTCGGCGGCGTCCGAGGCCATGGCCTTGGCCATCGACACGTCGCGCGCTGAGGTGGCTGCACCGTGGGCCAGCGACCAGGCGGCGCGGTGCACAGCCGGGCGGGCGAGCTCCAGGGCCAAGGCGGCGTCGGCGAGATGGTGCTTCACAGCCTGGAAGCTGCCCACCGGCTTGCCGAACTGGTGGCGCTCCGTGACGTACCCGACGGTGAGGTCGAGCATCGCCTGCCCGAGCCCGACGAGCAGCGCGGCGGTGCCGAGC
>DATCYI010000015.1:0-9440 GCA_036570385.1 Acidimicrobiales bacterium
GCACCGACGCCCCCGACGACGCCGTCGTCGAAGGCGACGAGGCCCTCGGCCGCCGCGTGGTCGAGTCCCTCGGCTTCATGCCCTGAGCGCCCGATCGACCCCAACCCGTCGGAACTGGGGATGGTTGATGGCCAGATTCGGCCATCAACCATCCCCAGTTCGGTGCGGTGGCGGGCGACCCTGCGGTCAGGGCTCGGCGGTCAGGGCTCGGCGGGTGGGACGGGCGGGGTGGCGAGGCCCTCGGTCACGAGGGAGCCGAGCATGCGGGCCACCATCGAGCTGAGCTGCGCCCTGGTGGCGTTGCCGTGGGGGTTGAAGGTGTCGGCGTCGACGCCGTTCACCCAGCCCGCGGCGGCCACCGCGTCGATGGCGGCCTCGTGGGTGGTGCCGTCGTCGTCGGTGAAGGAGTCGTCTCCGGCGGCGAGCGGCGAGCCCGCGAGGACCGCGTAGGCCCGGGCCAGGATCGAGGCGACCTGCCCACGGGTGACCGGCGCGCTCGGGTCGAAGGTGGTGCCGGTCTTGCCCAGCATCACCCCGGCTGCGGCCAGCTGGTTGATGCTCTCCTCGTGGACGTTCCCGTCGTCGTCGCTGAAGGCGTCGGTGTCGGGCTCGGGCAGGTCGGAGGCGGAGCCGATCAGTCGGGCGACGATGGCAGCCACCTGGTCGCGGCGCACGCGCGACCCGGGCTCGAAGGTGGCGTCGGTGCGACCGAGGATGATCCCCCACCAGCCGAGGCAGTCGATCGCCTCGCGGTGGATGTTGGCGCCGACGTCGTCGAAGTTGGCGCCAGGCACGTCGTCGGGGTCGCAGGCCGGGGCGGCCGCCGGATCCCGAGCCTCGCCCGGGTCGACCTTGATCACGGCGCCGGCTCCGGCCAGCTGCGAGCCCGTGGACACGTAGAGCATGCCGTCGGGACCGACGGCGATGCCGTTCGAGAGCATGATCTCGTCTTGCAGGAGCACCTTGCGGGTGCCGTCGGGGCGGATCTGGGTGACCCGAGACGTGGGGCCCTCGTCGCCCATCTCGGCCTCGAGGAGGCCCTGGGTGGCGAACTCCAGGATGTACACCGAACCGTCGGGGCCCTGGGCGGCGTCGACCACGGCGCTGAAGCCGGTCTCGATGATGCCCAGGGTGCCGTCCTCGCCGAGCTCGTAGAGATCGGACGCGCCGACGGGGAACGGGAACCCGGTGAGCTCGGTGACCAGCAGCCCGGCGGGGCCGTTGGTGATGGAGGTCGGCACCGGCTGGTACGGCAGCATCGTGCCTGGCGGAGCGCCGAGGAACGGCGGGGCCTCCGTCTCGGCGAAGGGCAGGATGGCCTCGACGGTGATGCCACCCTCGTCATGGATGGCGAGGACGTCGTTGCCACCCGCATCGACTGCCCAGAAGCCACCGTCGGGGTTCACCTCGATGGCGAAGGGGTTGGAGTCGGGCTCCGCCGCGTCGGGCTGATCGGCGTCAGGGTTCTCGACGGCCTCGAAGCCCGCGAGGTCGGCGAAGATCGACGTGTCGCCCTCCGGCGTGACCTTCAGGATCGTGCCCACGAAGGCGCCGCCCTCGCCGAGCTCGTCGCGCACCTCAGGCGGAGCGCCGAGGCCCACCACCACGTAGAGGTTGCCCTCGGCGTCGACGGCCACGTCGACGGGACCGGTGGCGCCGCTGCCGTCGCCGTCGGGCGCGGCAAGCGAGGGCAGCTCGTCGGCGACGACCTCCTGCGTACCGGCCTCGACATCGACAGCGGTGACCGACCCGGTGAGCCCGAGGCACACCTCGCCGCCCTCGGCTGACTCCATGCACGGCCCTCGCCGCCAGGCGCGCCGAGGCCCGCCTCGGCCACGTAGAGGGTGCCGTCGGGACCGAACGACATCTTGTACGGGTTGTTGAGGCCCTCGGCCACCACCTCGGGCGCCGACACCGCAGCAGCCGGTGTGGCGGCCAGCGGGACGAGCGCCGCGACGCTGGCTGCACCAGCGGCCACCGCGACGAGACGAGATCGAAGCTTCACGCAGCTACCTCCATGTCGGCAAGGCCCCAGACCCCGGGGCCGGGAGGAGGGTACTTCTGCTCGCGTCACGACGGCTGAGATCAGCTCCCGCGGTGACTTCCGGAGGGTCGCAGCGTCGTAGCCCTCGTGGCAGGAGACTCACATGAGCCGAGGGCGGTGATCGTGCTCGTGCAGGAACGGCACGAGGTGGTGCTCGGGCCGGACGATCCCGGCCTGTGCAACCTCGGTCTCGTCGACGACCTGCTGCGGCTCCAGCTCGCCGCCAAGCGCTTCGGTTGGACCATCCGCCTGACGGACGTCCGCGCCGACGTGCGTGAGCTCTTCGAGCTGGTGGGGCTCACCGGCCAGCTCGAGCGCTGAGCGTCGCTACTCCTCGATGAACGGCGGCAGCCCGAACTCGGCGAAGAGCTCGGGATAGAGGAAGTTGTGGTGCCCCGAGATGGCACCGTCACGGACCTCGATGACCTGCAGAGCCCACGGCTCCCAGCGACCGGGGCCAGCCGGCTTGTAGCTCCCGAAGCCCGCCGTGCCGTTGGCCGACACCGGCAGCAGCTTGGAATCGGCGCACGCCGCGCCGGGCCCGACCATCCAACCGATGACCGACTCGGTGCCCTGCAGCCACAGGTCGTGCGGGGGCATCGAGATCACGACGTCGTCGCGCAGGAGCTTGGCCAGCGCCGTCATGTCGTAGCGCTGGAAGGCGTCGACGTAGCGGGTGAGCAGCGCCTCGTGCTCGGGATCGACGGTGGAGTCGAGCCGCTCCACGTCGGCAGAGGCGAGGGTGGCTCGGGCCCGCTGGAGCGCGCTGTTCACCGAGGCGACGCTGGTATCGAGCAGCTCGGCGACCTCGGCCGCCTGCCACTTGAGCACCTCGCACAGGATCAGCACGGCCCGCTGGCGGGCCGGGAGGTGCTGCAGGGCGGCGACGAAGGCCAGGCGGATCGACTCCCGTGCCGCGGCCACGTCAGCCGGATCGCCCTCGGGTACGACCCGCTTGTCGTCGATCGGCTGCACGAAGGTGTTCTCGGGCTGGGGTCGCAGCTGTGCCGTGTCGAGCGTCGACGGCGCGCCGAGGTCCATCGGGCGGGCTCGCCGCTGCGGGCCGCGCAGCATGTCGACGCACACGTTCGTGGCGATGCGGTACAGCCAGGAGCGCACGGAGGAGCGGCCCTCGAAGCGGTCGCTCGCCTTCCAGGCCCGCACCAGCGTCTCCTGGACGGCGTCCTCCGCCTCCGAGCCCGAGCCGAGCATGCGGTAGCAGTAGCCCGTGAGCGACCGACGGTGGGTCTCGAGCTCGCGCTCGATCTCGGCCGGTGACGGACGGACGGGCGGGGAGGCAGCCGGGACGGTCGTCATCGACCGAGAGCGTACGCCTGGTCAGCTCACCACGCGCTGCGCGAATGCGACGGTGGCCGCCTTCACCTCAGGGCCGTCGTAGTCGAGCGTCGCAACGTGGTAGCTGTCCTCGAGCCAGATGCGCTCGACCGGTCCGGCGATGCCCTCGGCGAGGATGTCGGAGTCGGCCGGGTTGATCACGTGATCCTGCCGGCTGGTGATGATCAGGGCCGGGCAGCGGATGTCGCCGAGGCGCGCCCGCACGTCGCGACCGGCGACGATCATCGTGAGCAGCGCCCGCAGCGGCGTGGCGTCGTAGGAGGCCTCGTCGGCGCCGGGCAGGGCGATGTCGCCCCCGATCGAGTCGATGGTGACGACGCCGCCGGCCAGCATCTCCTCGATGCCCTGCGCCAGCTCCTCGGGCACGGCCGCCGGCGAGTTGATCAGCACGATCCCGGCCAGCTCGGGATGGCCCTCGGCCAGCGCGGCGGTGAGGGCGCCGCCCATCGAGAGGCCCACGACCACCAGGCGCCCACCGGGGCAGCGCTCGGCCAGCGCCCCGAGGGCTCGCTCGGCCTCGGTGAGCCAGTCGTCCCAACCGGTCTCGACCATGTCGTCGACGTGGGTGCCGTGGCCCGGCAGCCGCGGCATCTCCACGGCGAAGCCGGCGTCGGCCAAGCCGTCGGCCAGCGGGCGCATCGAGACCGGCGTGCCGGTGAAGCCGTGGAGCACCAGCGCGCCGTGGGGTCCGCCACCGGGCGATGACCACGCTTCGCAGCCTGGCAGGACCGGGTGGACGTCGTCAGCAGGGGTGCGCGCCATGGCCGCAACCTACAGCCGTCAGGTGTAGGGGTCGTCGTCCTCGCGGGCTCCCCACCAGTCGGGCGGCGCCGGCGTCCAGGTGGGGTCCGGGTAGATGCAGTCGACCGGGCAGGGCTCCACGCACTTGTCGCAGCCCGAGCACAGCTCGGGGATGATCACGACGTCCATGCCGTGGTTGAAGATGGCGCCGAAGTGAGGCGGGCAGTGCCTGATGCACGTGTCGCAGTTGATGCAGATCGACATGTCGATGAGCAGGGGCGGGTTCTGCCACTTGGGGTTCCGCTCGCGGTCGGCGATCCGCTCGGCCCGGGTGGACGCTGCCATCGCCCCGGAAGGTACCACCGGCGGGGCGGTGATTGACCCGCGGGTCAAGGCCGGGGCAGGCTCACCATCGTGGAACCAGACCGGCGGCTGACCGCCCAGGGGCTCGAGCGCAAGCAGCAGCTGCTCGACCGCGCCGCCGAGCTCTTCGCCGAGCGCGGCTACGCCGAGACCCGCGTCATCGACATCGTGCGGGCGGCCGGCGTGGCCAAGGGCCTCTTCTACTGGTACTTCGACAACAAGGAAGCCCTCTTCCGCGAGCTGGCCGAGAACATCCGCCTCAGCCTTCGCCGGCACCAGAAGGCGGTGCTCGACCCCGCCGCCCCGCCGCTCGTCAACCTCTACCGAGGGACCGAGGCGTCGGTGCTGTTCATGGCCGAGCACGCGCCGTTCTTCTCGCTGCTCGAGGTGGAGGGCCGCAACTTCCACGAGGTGCTCCGCACCGGCACCCAGCAGCACCTGGCGGACACCGTCGTGCTCATCAAGGCCGGCCTGGCCGACGGCACGATCCGCGACGAGTCGGCCACCATGCTCGCCCTGGGCGTGGTCGGGATCGTCGGGCACTACTCGCACTTCCACCGGACCAACCGCATCAAGATGCCGCTCCCGGAGCTGGCGCAGTTCGTCGCCCGCTGGGTCGTGCACTCGGTCGCGGCCGACGACGAGGCCGCGCTCGTGGCCCTGCGCGCGCCGGTCCTGACCCCCGTGACCAAGTAGCTCTCGGCCTATCTGCACGCACCGTGCAAATCGGCTATGTTGCCGTCGCTCGATGGCCCCCTAGCTGGAGGATTCCCGTGGCTGACAAGTACCCGTTCCTGTCCGATGAGTGGCTCGAGGCCGCCAAGAAGATCCGCGAGGAGCACTCAGGGGGCGACTCGCCTGCGCCGGCCCACTCCGTGCGGATGAACCAGGTCGTGACCGACGTGCCCTTCGGCGACGGCACGATCAACGCCCACATGGACACCTCCAGCGGCGAGATGGAGATGGACCTCGGCCACCTCGACGAGGCCGACCTCACCGTCACCCTCGACTACGCCACCGCCAAGGCGATCCTGGTCGACGGCAACCCGCAGGCCGGCATGCAGGCCTTCATGGCCGGCAAGATCAAGGTGCAGGGCGACATGACCAAGATGATGGCCATGCAGCAGGGCACGCCCGATCCGGCCCAGGCCGAGATCGCCGCGAAGATCCAGGAGATCACCGCCGACTGACGTCGCCGACTAACGACGCCGGCGATGCCGTGGAGCAGAGCTCCTACCGGCTCGCCAGCGATCGTCGAGGATCTGAGTCGAGGGCGCCCTGCGGGGCGCCCTCGGCGCGTCGGCTCGACCGCACGAAGGCTGCGGTCACCACGCCGAGCAGGGCGACGCCGCCACCCACCAGGTAGGCCTCGCCGTAGGCACCGACCTCGCCCACCGCGGGCTCGCGCACCACGGAGACGGTCTGCATGACCTGGATGCCGATCACCACGCCGAGCTGCTGCACCATCTGCTGGAACGCGCCGGCGATGCCGAGGTCGCGCTCGTCGACCGCGTTGGCGATCGTGGCGGCCATCGCCGGCGACGAGGCGCCGAGGCCGATGCCCGACAGGGCCAGCGATCCCACGATGATCAGGTCGGACGAGCCGGGGGCCACGGCCGCGAGAGCGACCATCGAGGCGACCACGAAGGCCGAGCCGACCACTGCCGACGTCCGCTCCCCGATCCGCACCGCTATGTACCCGGCCAGGGGGCCGGTGATCGCGAACGCGAGGGGGCGGGCGATCATGAGCACGCCCACGCGGGTCTCCGGGTAGTCGAACACCGACTCCAGGAACAGGGGCGTGATGATGAACCCGCCCATGTAGGCGAAGTTGATGAGGCCCTGGGTGGCGATGGCGAACGTGAAGTTCCGCTCGCGCACGTAGGCGAGGGGCAGCAGCGGGTGGTCGGTCCGGCGCTCGATGCCTACGAAGGCGGCGAGCGCCAGCGGGGCCACCACGAAGCCGGCGACGATGGCAGGCGCCGACCAGCCCCACGAGGGGCCCCTGTTGATCGAGAACAGGAGAGCGGTGGCACCGACCGCGAGCACGACGGCGCCCGCCCAGTCGAAGGCGACGCGGTCGCGCTTCTCGGTCTCGGGAAGCATGAGCAGGCCGAGGAGCAGCCCGCAGAGCGTGAGCGGCACCTGGGCGATGAAGATCCAGCGCCACCCGAAGCTCTCGACGATCGGACCGCCGGCGACGACGCCGATCACCGGACCGCCCGCACCCACCATCGACCAGTAGCCCATGGCCTGCACGCGCCGCTCCCGGGGGAACAGCCGGTTGATGATGGCGATCGACGCCGGTCCGACGGCGGCGCCGGTGGCGGCGCCCAGGGTGCGGAAGGCGATGAGCGAGCCCGCGCTCCACGACATCGCCGTGAAGGCGGCCAGCACCGTGACGGCGGCCATCGACCAGCCGTAGAGGCGCCGGTGGCCGTAGAGGTCGCCGAGCTTGCCCATGGCCGGGCCCACCACCGCGAAGGCCAGGAGGGGGCCGGTGACCACCCAGGTGACGGTGCTGGCGTCGCTGTTGAGCTCCTCGGCGATGCGGGGCACCGACACCGACAGGATCGTGATGGTGAAGCCGACCGAGAAGAGGCCGAACAGCGACACCGCCAGCACGAGCCACGGGTACCGCGGGCTCCCGGCCACGCGCTCCTGCAGGCGGGCCCGCAGCATCAGCGGCCACGGGACGACCGCCACCTCCTCGGCACCGGGGGCGTCGATGGAGAGCTCTCCGATGTGGCGCTCCGGATGCTTCGAGATCTCATCCGGGCGTTCCATCGCAGGTGAGAATACTGACCCGCGGGTCAAGATCCCCATTCGGCGTCGTCGCACCAGGAGCGCCGCGCCGGCCGGTCGCCGAAGATGACGTACCCGACCGGCTGGGGCGGCGGCCTCATCGCGGCGGCTGGGGAACGCCACGTCCAGCACGCCGCCCCAGCGAGTCGGGCACGGCTATCAGCTGCGAATCTACACCGGTATCCGCAGGTACCTCACGTCATGGAGCTTCGGCTCTGCCGGGTCAGCCCACGATGCCCGGAAGGTCCTTTGCCAGCTCCTCGATCGACCAGCGCGCGTCGCGCTCGACGTGGTCGCCCATGCGCCACGGCTCCATGATCCGCACCGTCCCACCCTGGATGAAGAAGGTGCGACCGGTGATCTCGCAGTCGGCCGCGGAGAGCACCGCGACGAGCGGCGACACGTTGGCCGGGTCCCACACGTCGAAGCCGTCGGTCGGTGCCGCCACCATCTCACCGAGGCCGGGCGTCGACTCGGTCAGCCGGGTGCGGGCGGCCGGAGCGATGCAGTTGGAGCGCACGCCGTAGCGGCCGAGCTCCTGGGCGCAGATGATGCTGAACGAAGCGATCCCGGCCTTGGCCGCGCCGTAGTTCGTCTGGCCGGGGTTGCCGAGCAGCCCCGAGGTCGACGACGTGTGCACCAGCGAGGCCCGCACCTCCTCACCGGCCTTGGCCTGCTCGCGCCAGTAGGCGGCTGCGAAGCGGGTGGGGACGAAGTGGCCCTTCAAGTGCACCGCGACGACGTCGTCCCACTCCTCCTCGCTCATGTTCACGAGGGCGCGGTCGCGCAGGATGCCCGCGTTGTTCACCAGCACGTCGAGGCGGCCGAACTCGCTGACGGCGAGCTCGATCAGCTCACGGCCGCCGGCCCAGTCGGTGATGTCGTGAGTCGAGGCGACGGCCTCGCCGCCGGCCTCACGGACCGCGGCGGCGGTCTCCTCCGCCACGTCGCCCAGGTCGTTCACGACCACCCGCGCGCCCTCGGCAGCGAGGAGCAGAGCGTGCTCGCGACCTAGCCCGCGACCGGCCCCGGTGATGATGGCGACGCGACCCTCCAGTGACCCCACGAGCGACCTCCAGACTCCGGGCGGGCCTGGCGACCAGCCTGTTCGGCACCTTACGCGCGGTCGCGCCGACCCAAGGGGGTCGAACCCGACGGCTCGCGGCTGTCAGCGGCGGCCGAGGAAGATGTCGACCGTCGCCCCGCGTCGCACCTTGGTGCCGCTGCGGGGATCGGTCTCGAGGGGACGGCCGTTGGCCGGGCCGTGGGCGTCGCCGACGGTGAGGCCGGTGCGCTCCAGGAGGTCGATCGCCTCCTGCAGGCTCTTGCCGGCCACGGACGGGACGGTGACGAGATCGGGTCCCTTCGACACCACGACCTCGACGACGGTGTCGCGCGGCGCCTCTGAGCCCTCAGCGGGGCGAAGCCCGATCACACGACCGGCCTCCACGTCGTCGCTGAACTCCTCGACCTTGGTGGCGCCGAGCTGGACCTTCTCCAGCGCGGCCTTGGCGTCCTCGTAGGTGCCGCCGGCGAGGCCGCCGGGCACCGTGCGAGGTTGCGGGCCCTGCGAGACGACGAGCGGCACCGCGCTCTCGCGCGGCAGCTCGGCAGGTACGTCGGGGGCCAACGACATCACCACGCCCTCGGGGACGTCCTCGGAGAACACCGGCTCGCCGACCTCAGGGGTGAAGCCCCCGGCCTCGGCCAGACGGGCGGTGGCCTGCTCGACGGTGAGACCGACGAGGTCGGTGGGGACGGCGGCGAGCGTGTTGCCCTCCGACACGACCAGCACGAGCGTGCCGTCTTCCCGCAGGAGATCGCGGACCGCCGGGACGGTGCCCACCACCTGACCAGGCGTGGTGCCGTCTTCACGGGTGGCGCGCCGCTCGATCTCCCAGCCGTAGCCCTCCGCCTCGATGAGCTGCCGGGCGTCGTCCTCGGAGAGGCCGACGAGAGCCGGCACCTCGTAGGAGGGGACCTGCGACTGCACGTACGCCCACGCTCCGCCGCCGCCCAGCAGCGCGGCAAGCACCACGGCTACGACCACCCAGGGCCAGCGCCGCCGAGGGGCGTCGCGCTCCACCTCCACGGCGAGGTCGTCGTCGAGCATCGCCGGTGGTCCCGCAGC